>CAISLL010000090.1 GCA_903886165.1 uncultured beta proteobacterium
CAGCACCTTGGCTTCTGCCGCGACAAGCAGCCGTCGTTGACGCTCGTTCAGTGCCGATTGCATCACCTTCCATCGTTGCCCTATCGGAGAATCAGTTGTCATGCATCGGAGAATAGCCGATTACCCTATTTCGATCAACTTATATATTTACAGACTCTAAGTGATGGATTTACTTAGGGTTTTTCTGGAAATTGTTGTCCGCCCTCTGGCTGATAGCCTCGAACGGGTGCATTGCGTCCAGCCAAGGCGAAGTCCTCGGTGTGGGCAAGCACCGATAGCGGTGTCAGCAGCAGAATACCGTAAGCCCCTGGTTCGTCCACGCTCAGGCTGGCATCCTGATCGTGGAATTCCATCGGCATCTGGTGACAGGGACTCTTGAATATTGAAAAACTCAAGCCGCGATGCTGTCCGCTGATGGTACGGTGGACATGGCCACAAACCAGATGCCGAACCTTGTCGGGATGGCGCAATACGCAGGTGTAGAAGTCCTCGCCGTTGGCCAGTGCAATGGCATCCATGGCAGCGAAGCCTGTGGGGTGGGGCGGATGGTGCATGAAGATCAATACCGGCAATTCGCTGCTGGTGATCCGGTCTTCAAGCCAATCCAACCGATGTCTGCACAAATGACCGTCATGGGCATGACCAAACGTTCCCGGGGTCGGGCGCAGGGTGTCCAGCAGCAACAGGCGATGGTGCGGGGTGTCAATATGCGACAGCATGAAGCCCTGCTCGTCGCGCGCCTGTTCCGGGAAGACTTGCAAAAGGTTCTCGCGCAGGTCGTGGTTGCCGGGCAGCAAGCGATACGGGCAGGGCAGGGTCTGCAGAATCTCGCGTAGGCGCTGGTACGCCGCCACCTCGCCTCGGTGGGTCAGATCCCCCGTGCAAATCACCAGATCGCAATCGGCCTGGTATCGCCGGATGTGTGCCACGGCCTGATTCAGGCGCTGCGAGGGATCCAGCCCGATGATGCGCTGGTGTGACTCGGACAGGATGTGTAAATCAGTGAGGATGACGATCTTGTTCATGAATGAGCGTCTTTTGGGGTTGCAGTACGAGCAAACCGGCGGCAATGATGGCGCAAGCGCCCCAGATCGTCTGGCTAACTGGAACTTCCTGAAAGAAGAGGTAGCCCCACATGGGCGCCCAGAGAATGCCGGTGTACTCAAAAGCACCCACCCGGTTGGCTGGCCCGATGTGATAGGCACCATTGAGCAACACGATACCCACGGAAGCCACGACCCCTGTGGCGCCAATGAGCAGCATGTCAGGCCACGGAATATTGCTCCAGGGTCGCAGCAGAAATACCATGCTCGGGTGGCTCCAGTCCGTCTGGGGAAACAGGCACAGGAAGATGGCCAGGAGCAGGCAACCGATCATGAAACCAAGGTTCTGCGTGAATGCAATGACAGAGTTTGGTTCCGTTTCGCTCAACTGGCGGGTTTTGACCATGGCCAATGAATACGCCAATGCCGAAAAAAGGGATAGCAGAGCTGCGGGCTGGAACAAAGCGGAGCCAGGCTGCAGCATGAACAGGACTCCCGCGAATCCGATGGCGATTGCCCAAAGCAGATTCGGATGAGGTTTTTCGCCCAGCATGAGCACCGCCAACAGGGTGACAAACAGTGGGACAGTGAAGTACAAGGCGACCGCGCTGGCCAATGGAAGCGCCGGAAAAGCCATGTAATACGCGGTATATGAGAGAAACATGACCCCTGCACGGATCAGCAAGGGTTTCATCTGGCTGGACAGCAAACGCCTGAATCCGACATCCTGCAACACCAGTGCCCCCAACAAGATCATCGCGACCACTGAACGGATAAAGACCACTTGCGACAGCGAGTAACTGCCGCTGACCTTCTTGATGATCAAGTCCTGAAGTGAAAAGACCAGCACGCCCATAGACAATAGCCAGACTCCCTTGTGTGGATGAACAGATAGCCGAGTTTGTGGAGTCGTCATGGGCGGGTGTTCAGGATGCTTGCTCTTGATGCAGCGAGAAATGACTTTCGAACGCCGTGCGTCGTCGTCGTGCCGCAAAAAACTTGAATGGCGCTCGGTAGGCGGGCCCTGCGCTGACAATTCTACATTCGGCTTCTCGTTTTGGGCGATGCGTGCAGTGTTGTTGCAAATTCAGTGTTTCTCAGCGTGCGTTGACGTCAGCCGCGCCGGTCACTGGATAATCCGGGCCAACGCCGCCCGTTTTCCGACACTCTTCACACCCTGAGTTCCATGAGGCTTTTGTTTGCATCGTTGGCTTCCAAGTGCCTGGCAGGCAGCATCATGATGGTCCTTGCCTTGGTCGTGCAGGCGCAGTCTTTGTTCTCCTTTGAGTCCACGCCCGGCAAGTTGCCCAAGGAAGTGCTGCCGATTCAGTACACAGTCCATCTGATCCCCAATCTGCCTGAAAACAGCTTCGCCGGGACCGAAACGGTGGACATCGAGGTCCTCAAGCCAAGCGCCCGCATCGTCCTCAATGTGGATAACCTGGACATCGACTTCGCCAGCCTGTCAGGCGGTGATGGTGCCGAGCAAACCCTGAACCCAATGATTGACAAGGTGCAGCAAACCCTGACTTTCAGGTTGGCGGCGCCGCTGGCTCCCGGCCGCTATCGTCTGACCCTGAAATTCCGGGGCCTGATTTCCGGCGAGGCACGCGGCCTGTTTGCCATGAATTACAAGGTCGGCCAACACGACAAGACGATGCTCGCGACCCACCTGCAGCCAACCGATGCACGCCGCCTGTTGCCCACCTGGGATGAGCCAGCCTTTCGTGCCCGCTTTCAGTTGACCGTCGATCTGCCGGCTGGTTTTCTGGCCTACTCCAACACGCCGGTCCAGCAGCAGGAAACCCTGCCCAACGGCTGGCAACGATTTGCGTTTGGCGTGACGCCCTCGATGCCAAGCTACTTGATGGCGCTGGTTGCGGGCGAGTTGTCTCGCATCAGTGCCCAGCAGGACGGAGTTGAAGTTGGCGTCGTCACCACTGAAGGCAAGCAGGAATCTGCCCGTTTTGCACTTGGCGCCACTCAGGACTTGCTGCACTACTACAACCAGTATTTTGGTGTGCCGTACCCGCTGCCCAAGCTGGACCAGATCGCGATCCCCGGGGGCTTCAACGGCGCCATGGAAAACTGGGGCAGCATCATTTACAACGAAGCCTCGCTGCTCTATGACGCCAAAAAAAGCACCGATTTGACCCGGCAGACGTCTTTTGTGACCAATGCCCACGAACTGGCGCACATGTGGTTCGGCAATCTGGTCACGATGGCGTGGTGGGATAACCTGTGGCTCAATGAAGGCTTTGCCACCTGGATGAGTACCAAGGCGACCGATCATTTTTATCCGGCGTGGCACATCTGGCTTGACCGCATGGTTGAGCGTGAAGGCGTCATGAGCCTTGACTCATTGAAAACCACACACCCGATCCAGACGCCCGTCCAAAACGAAGAGCAGGCAGCGGGCGCCTTTGACCAGATCACCTATGGCAAGGGTGAAGCTTTCTTGCACATGCTGGAATCGTATCTGGGGGCAGACGTCTTTCAGCAAGGCGTGCGCGCCTACATGCGCCAGCACCAGTATGCGAATACCACCAGTGCAGACCTCTGGAACGCGCTGGAACAGGCCTCCGGCAAACCGGTCAGGCAGTTGGCTGCGGTTTGGACTACCCAGCCCGGCTTTCCGCTGGTGACGGTGACGCAGCGTTGTGAGAGGGGCGAGCGCTTCATCACCTTGAGCCAGGAACCGTTCTGGCTTGATGAAAAACCGGCTGCACGGCGGCTGTGGCCGATACCTATTCAGTTGGGCCTCGCCAACGGCAAACCAGATATTGCGCTGCTCAGTGAAGCCAGCGCCACCCTGGTTCGCCCGGATTGCGAAGGAACGCTGGTGGTTGACCCGGACAGCGTGGGCTACTACCGCGTCAAGTACGACCCCGTCAGCTTTCGCGCGTTGACTGAGCAACTCCCCAACCTGCCTGATAAAACGCGCGCCAAGTTGCTGACCGATACCTGGGCGTTCGTGATGGCTGATCGGTTGCCGTTGGCGAGTTACCTGAGTCTCGCCAATCAATACCGCGAAGAGCCACGGCTGGCGATCTGGGGTATCTTGATGGGCAAACTTGGTACCTTGCTCAACATGGCGGCTGATCAGCCGGAACGCAAACAACTCCAGCAGTACACGCACGAACTTGTAGCTGCGAAGCTCAAGGCACTGGGTTGGGACGAACAACCCCAGGAGTCGGCAGAAGACAGACAACTTCGCGCCATGCTTGCGCGGGTTCTGGCACTTTCTGGCGATGAAACGGTCATTGCGGAGGCGCGTGCCCGCTTCGAGCGCTTTTTGGTGAATCCGGACAGCCTGTCCCCTTCGTTGCTCGACTTCGTGATGTTGGTGGTGGGCCGTTATGCCAGCACCCCGGTCTACGAGGAACTCAAAGGGCTTGCACTTGCAGCCCAGAGCAGCGAGGAGCGCAATCGGTATCGACTGGCGCTGTCAGCGCCACAAGACCCGGCTCTGGCGGCGCGCTCGCTGCAGGGCGTACTGTCTCCAAGCTGGTCAGGCGAACTCGGTAGCATGATGGTGCCCCATGTGGCGGGCAATGGGCACATTGATCAGGCCTGGATGTTTGCCGTGCTCAACCGGGATGCACTGATGAAATTGCAGGGGGCCATCGGCCGCAACCGTTACTTCCCAAGCATTGTGGGTTCGTCCTCTGACTCGCTGTTGGCTGACATGCTGGAGGAGTATGTTGAGGACAACTTTGGCGCCGATGCGCTGGTGGATGCCAGACGCACCGGTGCTGTGATTCGCATTCGGTCCCTGCAAAAGGCACGCTTGCTGCCGCAGGTCAGTGCGGCGCTGAAGGCCAGTTCGCCGGTCAACTGAGCCGGGGCACCGTGCGAATTTGCAAGGCGCGGCTATTTCCCCAGCACCGGGAACAGTTTGATCAACCCGTCGGACATCACCTCGACGGCCAGAGCCGCCAAAATCAAACCCATCAAGCGCGTCATCACATTGATGCCGGTCTTGCCAAGCCCTCTGGCGATGGGTTGCGCCAGCGAAAAACACAGCGCGGTGGCCATTGCCACCACCAAGCCATAAGCCACCAGGGTGCCCAGTTGCAGGAAGGTCTTGGCTTTTTCAGCGTAAATCACCACGGTGGACATGGTGGCCGGGCCGGTGAGCAGGGGAATGGTCAGCGGCACCACGGCAATGCTGGCGCGGGCCGCCGCATCGTGCATTTCTTCTTCATTGGATTTGGCCTCGGCCGGTTGGGCGTTGAGCATGGCCAGCGCCGAGGTCAGCAGCAGCATGCCCCCGCCGACCTGAAAGCTGGCCAGTGAAATACCAAAAAATTCCAGAATGTGGAGCCCCATCAGGGCGCAGGTGGCAATCACCACGAAGGTGCTGAAGGACGCAATCCAGATCGTGCGGCTGCGCTGGGCGTGGCTGAAGTCCTGTGTGTAGTGAATGAAAAATGGCACGATGGCCAGCGGGTTGACGAGCGCGAGCAGTGTCACCAGAGGTTTGAAATCCATAGCATCTTGCGCTTTATTTGTAAGGGCTAGAGCCCAATTTGATGATAATAGCTCAGCGAGCTGAGCGTTCCAGGTAGCGTTTGCGCCAGAAGTAGGCCACCAGCGTGGTGGCGGTCAGCGCCATGGCGGCCATGGCCAGCCAAAAGCCGTTGGAGCGGTGCAGCAGCGGGATGAACTCGAAGTTCATGCCAAAAATGCCGGCAATCAGGTTCAGGGGCAAAAAAACCGCCGTCAGCACGGTGAGCGTGCGCATGATTTCGTTGGTTCGGTGGCTTTGCGCGTTGAAGTGCATTTGCACCGCAGTCTCCACATTTTGCTCCAGGCGGCGCACATGGTGCACCACGCGTTCAATATGCTCCAGCACATCGCGGCTGCGCACTTGCAACATGTCGTGGGCGTGGCGGTCCGTCACATTGTCAGGTTCTGTCACGGTCTTGAGGGCTTCCAGCCAGTCCTGCATGGCACTGCGTTGGTCTTCGCAGATTTCATCCAGCCGGTGCAATGCCACCCGGGTGTCCAGCAACGCAGCCCAGTTGTTGAACCGGGTTTTTGGGTTGAGCAATTCGGACTGCCAGTGGTCAAGTTGCAGGCTGAGTTCCCGGCGCAGTGCCAAAAAGCCGTCGACCATGTGGCTGACGATGCGCAGCATCAGGTCGGACGGGTCAGCTGGCACCCCGCGCGCACCAGCAGAACGGCTGTCGCCCGCCTTCTCTTCGTGGGACTCTGGTGCCGAATTGTTGCCTGCTGCCAGCAAGCGCTGGGCGTAGTTGTCACGTGAGCTCAGGTCCTGTGGATGCACGCTCAGCAGCACCCGGTCAAACACCACAAACCCCACTGGGCTGGTCTCAATGCGCCGCAGAATTGGCGGGCCACCGCGTCGGCTCATCTGCAAACCCTGGCCGCCTCCGGAGGTGCTTTCGGGGTGGCGGGCGGCCAGGCGGTGAAACACCAGCACATCGTATTGCGAGGTGAAGTCATAACGCGAGGGCAACTGCACGTTGAGCAGGTCCGACACGTGCAGGTCGATCAACTGCAAGGCGCACAGGCGTTGCAGTGCCGCTTGAATCGGTGCGTGGTGCTGTTCAAACTCCTGGCGGGTGCAGGTCAGCCAAAGGTAGCCTTGGGTGGGCAATTGCAGGCCTTCAAGCGCCTGCGTCAGTGCCTGCGCATTGGATTCGCTGACGCTGCTGCCTTGAATGGAAAATATCCGCATGTCCGGTTATTGAGTGGCTGCTGTACAACAAATTTGGATGTGAATCTTGTTTTAAAAGGACAATCAGCTCCTATTTTTTCATCAACCTGGCGGCGTCAAGTGCGAAATAGGTCAGGATACCATCGGCCCCGGCGCGCTTGAAGGCGAGCAGGCTTTCCATCATCACTGCATCATGGTCGAGCCAGCCATTTTGTGCGGCGGCCTTGAGCATGGCGTATTCGCCCGACACCTGGTAGGCAAAGGTCGGCACCTTGAATTCATCCTTGACGCGGCGGACGATGTCCAGATAGGGCATGCCGGGCTTGACCATCACCATGTCCGCACCTTCGGTGATGTCCATGGCGACTTCGCGCAAGGCTTCGTCGCTGTTGCCCGGGTCCATCTGGTAGACCTTCTTGTTGCTTTTGCCGAGGTTGCCCGAAGATCCCACAGCATCTCGAAACGGCCCATAAAAGGCACTGGCGTATTTGGCGCTGTAGGCCATGATGCGGGTATGCACAAAATGGTTGGCCTCGAGGGCCTGACGAATGGCGCCAATGCGGCCGTCCATCATGTCGCTCGGGGCCACGATGTCGGCGCCGGCACCGGCCTGCGTCAGCGCCTGCTTGACCAGCACCTCAATTGTGGCGTCGTTCATGATGTAGCCGTCTTCCATCGGATTGGGGTCGGGCAGGCCGTCCTGGCCATGGCTGGTGAAGGGGTCAAGTGCCACGTCACACATGATGCCAAGCTCTGGGAATTCTTTTTTTAGCGCTTGCACCACGCGCGGCACCAGGCCCTCCGGGTTGAGCGCTTCGCGGCCGTCCGGGGTTTTGAGTGATTGATCAATCACCGGAAATAAGGCCATCACTGGAATGCCCAACTCGACGCAGTCCTGCGCCACTGGCAGAAGCAAATCCAGACTCAGGCGCTCCACGCCCGGCATGGAAGAGACGACCTGGCGCTGTTGTGCGCCATCCACCACGAACACCGGGTAGATCAGGTCGTACGGTGTCAGTGCGTGTTCGCGCACCAGGTTGCGGGTGAAACTGTCGCGGCGCAGGCGGCGCGGGCGGCCCATGGGGTAGGGTGCATAACTAGTCATAAGTTTGTTTCAGTGAGTTGATTTTTGTCGTCTTTATGACAATATTTTTCGGGGCAGGTTGTAAAAGTTAATTATTTTTGTTAAATTACCAGCGGGCAGTTTACTGCTCCCCGCTTTTCCTCCCTGAGCGGGGCCTTGATGTGTGACAGCAAATAGGCTTACCACCCCAGCCCTTGTGCTGGGGTTTTTTTTGCCCGGCATTTTCGCAGGCCCGGCGCAAATGAAGCCATGCGGGCGCCAGCGGCCTTTGACAGATGTGCATTTGCGCGTTCACTTAAACTGCCACCATGCTCTGGATCAAATCACTCCACATCGTTTTCGTGGCCAGCTGGTTCGCCGGCCTGTTCTACCTGCCCCGCATTTTTGTCAACCTCGCCATGGTGCCTGCAGATTCTGTGGCTGAGCGTGACCGTCTGTTGCTGATGGCGCGAAAGCTGTTGCGTTTCATGACCATCATCGCCATTCCTGCCATGGCTTTTGGGGCGTGGCTCTGGGCGGGTTACGGCATTGGCTGGGGCCCGGGAAACGGCTGGATGCATGCCAAGTTGTTCGGGGTGTTGCTGGTCATGGGCTACCACCTTGCATGCGGTGTCATGCTGAAGAAGTTTGTCCGTGGTGAGCAAAGTCACAGTCATGTCTGGTACCGCTGGTTCAATGAGGCACCTGTGATTCTGATGCTGGTCATTGTGTGCCTGGTCGTGCTCAAACCCTTCTGACGGCAAGATGCCGATGCACAAGACTTCGGCCTGGCCCCTGGCGCTGGTCTATCTGGGCCTGATTGTTTACGCCAGCCTTTACCCCTTTTCAAACTGGCGAGACCAGGGGGTTGATCCCTGGTGGTTCTTGATGGCGCCGCTGCCCAGGTACTGGACCGGCTTTGATGTGGTGTCGAATGTTTTGGGTTACATGCCGCTGGGCTTCTTTCTGGCACTGAGTGCCTTGCGCACCGGGCGGGAGCGTTACGCGCTGCTGTGGGCGCTGCTGACTACGTTGATGCTGTCGCTGGCCTTGGAGGTACTGCAGGTTTATTTGCCTGACCGTGTGCCATCCAACCTGGATTTGATGCTGAACCTGGCGGGCGGGGCGCTCGGAGCCGGCAGTGCCTGGAGCCTGGAGCGTTTGGGCATTTTGCAGCGCTGGAGCCGTTTTCGTGCCCACTGGTTCGTGTCTGATTCGCGAGGTGCCCTGGTGCTGCTGGCCTTGTGGCCGCTGGCGCTGCTATTTCCTTCCGTGGTGCCTTTCGGTTTGGGTCAGGTGATGGAGCGGCTGGAGTCTGCGCTGGCCCAGGCGCTGCTTGACAGCCCTTTCCTTGAGTGGCTGCCGATGCGTGACTTTGAATTGCAGCCCATGTTTCCTGCGGTGGAATGGCTGTGTGTGGTGTTGGGGTTGTGGATTCCCTGTTTGCTGGGCTACTGCGTCATTCGTTCCAGTGTGAAGCGGGCCTTGTTTCTTTGCTGGGTGCTTTTTTTTGGCATGGGTGCCACCGCACTCAGCAGTGCCTTGAGCTTTGGGCCGGCGTATGCGTGGGTCTGGTTAACCATTCCGGTCAAAGCGGCGCTGGTCAGTGCGGTGTTGTTGTCGGCCGCCTTGTTGTGGTTGCCGCGTCGCGCCAGCGCCGCGCTGGCCTTGCTGGCGCTCGGCGTGGATTTGAGTCTGATCAATCAGGCCCCAATCGGCCCCTATTTTGAGCAGACCCTGTTTTCGTGGGAGCAGGGGCAATTCATCCGTTTTCACGGTTTGGCGCAGTGGTTGGGATGGCTGTGGCCTTATGCAACGCTGGTTTATGTGTTGAGATTGCTGTGGGGCAAAGAAGCAAAAAACTAAAATCCATGGCATGACTGATTCAACTTCCTCCCCAATGTCCTGCGGCTCCTCTGTGACCGCACCCGCCAGCTACTATCAGAGGCACATCTTTTTTTGTCTTAATGAGCGCACCAATGGCGATGCCTGCTGCGCCCAGCAACAAGCACAGGCGGCGTTTGACCACTGCAAGTCCCAGGTCAAGGCGGCTGGTCTGGCAGGGCCAGGTCAGGTGCGGGTCAACAAAGCCGGTTGCCTTGACCGCTGTGCGGCGGGCCCGGTGGCCGTGGTGTATCCCGAGGCAGTCTGGTACAGCTATGTGGATACCGATGACATTGACGAAATCGTCGAATCCCATCTGAAAAACGGGCAGGTGGTCCAGCGCTTGCTGACTCCGGAGTACCTAGGGCGCTAATTCCATCCGAATTTTTGGCTATAGCCCTTTTATATAAATCGCTAATAGCTACATATTAGATATCAATTATTCTGCAGCCCTGCCAGTCTTGGCGGGCTCGATTCCCCATGAAAAAACTTTTTTTGTCCCTGGCAGCGGTGTTCTGTCTGTCCGCTGCAGCACAAGCACCGCAGCCTCCAGAAATTGCGGCCCGCTCCTATATGTTGCTGGACGTCACGGCGGGTCAAATCCTGGCACAAAAAGACATTGATTCACCGGTTGAGCCAGCTTCACTGACCAAGCTGATGACCGCCTATGTGGTCTTTGATGCCTTGCGCAACAAAAAAATCGACCTCAAACAGACGTTGCCGGTCAGTGAGCGTGCCTGGAAAATGCCCGGCTCGCGCATGTTCATCGACCCAAAAATGAAGGTGCCGGTGGAAGACCTGATTAAGGGCATGATCGTCCAGAGTGGCAACGACGCCACAGTGGCGCTTGCTGAAGGTGTGGGTGGGTCGGTTGAGCGGTTCGTGCAATTGATGAATGACCAGGCCAAAGTGTTGGGCATGAAGGCCTCCGGTTATAAAAACCCGGAGGGCTTGACAGAGGCGGGGCATACCACCACCGCACGTGATTTAAGCATTCTTGCCACGCGTCTGATGCAGGATTTTCCTGATTACGTGACCTATTACGCCCTCAAGAAATACCGTTACGAGGGCACGCCGGCGGCAAATGACAACAACCGCAACTTGTTGCTCTTTCGCGACCCCACCGTTGATGGCCTGAAAACAGGCCACACGGATGCGGCAGGCTATTGTTTGATTGCAACCGCCAAGCGCGATGTGCCGGGACTCGGGAAATTGGGTGCAGCACCCGCATCGCCAGAGGCGGTGGGAAGTCGGCGCCTGCTGTCAATCGTCCTGGGAGCTGCAAGCGAGAACTCGCGAGCGAATGAATCACAGAAGCTTCTGAATTGGGGTTACACCGCTTTTGATGCGATCAAGCTGTTTGATGCCGGTCAAGCCGTGGTGACCCCGCCTGTCTGGAAGGGCAAGTCGCCTACGCTTGGCTTGGGGCAAATGAACGCCATTGTGGTGGCAGTCCCGGCTGGATCGGGCGCAAAGCTCACCACACAAGTGGCTCGCCCCGAGCCTTTGCTGGCTCCTTTGGCAAAGGGCCAACAAGTGGGTACGCTCAAAGTCAGCCTTGCAGGACAGGCGCTGACCGAGGTGCCGCTGGTGGCGTTGCAGGGGGTTGAACAGGCGGGTGTGCTGGGTCGCGCCTGGGATGCCTTGCGCTTGTGGATCAAATGAAATGAATTGCGGACAGTCCCATGACCTGATATAGTCATGGGCTTTTCGGGCTTTTCGAAGAGTTTCACATTTTCGTCGTTTTTGTTTTTCAAACGTTTAGGGACGTTTAGTTTTTAGGAGGCTCAATGCCAACCATCAATCAGTTAATCCGTCAGGGGCGTGCGGTTGAAACCGTCAAGTCCAAGAGCCCTGCGATGGAAAATTCTCCACAACGCCGTGGTGTTTGCACCCGCGTTTACACCACGACACCGAAGAAACCAAACTCGGCTTTGCGCAAAGTTGCCAAAGTGCGTTTGACCAACGGTTTTGAGGTGATTTCATACATCGGCGGTGAAGGCCACAACCTGCAGGAGCACAGCGTGGTGCTGGTTCGTGGCGGTCGTGTCAAGGACTTGCCGGGTGTGCGTTACCACATCGTGCGCGGTTCGCTTGACTTGCAAGGCGTGAAAGACCGCAAGCAGTCTCGCTCCAAGTACGGTGCAAAGCGTCCAAAAGCTAAGTAAGGTACTGGTCTGTTTGAATTAAAAGGTGTTTGTTTGCTGCGTGGCGCAGGAAACGAGCGTAGTGACCCAATGTTCGGGTCGAGTAAGTGAGAGTCTTATTTGTTAACTCTCGCGGTGTTTGCAAAAACGCCAACTGAAGCAATAGAGGTGAAAAAATGCCACGTCGTCGCGAAGTCCCTAAACGTGAAATTCTGCCGG
>CAISLL010000091.1 GCA_903886165.1 uncultured beta proteobacterium
CCGGCCGAGGCTTGCAGGATCACCGGGCTGTCGGTGGCGGCCGCTGCCTCCATGATGGCCTGAATTTGCTCCAGGTTGTTGACGTTGAACGCGGGCACGCCGTAGCCGTTTTCGGCGGCGTGGTCGAGCATTTGACGAAGGGAAACAAAGGCCATGGTGATCTCCTGGTGGTTTTAAGAAAAATGGGGCTCCAGCCCTTGCAAATCATGCGTGAGTAGCTATCAATTGAATACTGAGAAATCGGTTGCCGCTGCAGGTCAACCTGAGCGTTTTGCAGGGCAGGCGTCCACCTGCCCTGGCTTCGTGGCGGGCTGTGGCCCGCACTGGCTTTGTAGGGCGGACTTCAGCCCGCCATGGTCAATTGAAATCGACCCTACAGAAGACCTTGGCTTAGCCCGCGGCGCGCTTTTGCAGAATCTCGAACGCCGGCAAGGTTTTGCCTTCCAGTACTTCCAGGAAAGCGCCGCCGCCAGTGCTGATGTAGCCAATGTCTTTCTCAATGCCGTACTTGGCAATGGCCGCCAGCGTGTCGCCGCCACCGGCAATGCTGAACGCGCTGGACTCGGCAATGGCGTGTGCTATCACCTTGGTGCCGTTCTCGAACGCTTCAAACTCAAACACCCCCACCGGGCCGTTCCACACAATCGTGCCTGCGGCCTTGAGCTGTTCGGCCAGTTTGGCAGCGGTGACCGGGCCAATGTCCAGGATCAGGTCATCGTCGGCCACATCGGTCGCCGCCTTGACGGTGGCCACGGCATCAGCGGCGAAGGTTTTGGCGGTGACCACATCGGTCGGAATCGGCACATCGGCACCGCGTGCCTTCATGGCCGCGATCACCGCAGTGGCTTCACCAATGAGTGTGGGTTCGGCCAGGCTCTTGCCAATCTTCAGGCCGGCAGCCAGCATGAAGGTGTTGGCAATGCCGCCACCGACAATCAGGTTGTCAACGTTTTTGGCCAGCGCCTGCAGGATACTGAGCTTGGTGCTGACTTTACTGCCCGCCACAATCGCCACCAGCGGCCGCTTGGGGTTGGCCAGCGCCAGGTTAATGGCGTCAATTTCAGCCGCCAGCAGGGGGCCGGCGCAGGCAATCGGGGCAAACTGGGCGATGCCGTAGGTGGTGCCTTCGGCGCGGTGCGCGGTGCCAAAGGCATCGTGCACAAACACGTCGCACAGGGCGGCGAGCTTTTTGGCCAGTTCCGGGGCGTTCTTTTTCTCGCCCACGTTGACACGGCAGTTTTCCAGCATGACGATCTGGCCCGGTGCCACATCGACGCCATCGACCCAATTGGCCACCACCGGCACCTCGCGGCCCAGCAACTCACCCAGGCGCTTGGCCACTGGGGCCAGCGAATCCGCCGGGGTCAGGGTGCCTTCGGTGGGGCGCCCCAGGTGGCTGGTGACCATCACTGCCGCACCGGCTTGCAGCGCCATCTGAATGCAGGGCACGCTGGCGCGAATGCGGGTGTCCTCGGTAATAACGCCTTCTTTGTCCTGCGGCACGTTCAGGTCGGCGCGAATGAACACCCGCTTACCGGTTGCAAAACCACTGGCAATCACATCAGCAAAACGCAAAACTTTCATGGTGACTTCACTCCTAGTTAAACACCCATTTTCAATCTAAAAATCTTTGGGGCCTCAGATGCAGACGGCTATTTGTCAAGCCACAGAAGCCGACCCCAGCAATGCAGAAAAATCGGCAATGACCCGGTCTGGTGCGCAAGCCTCGACGGGAAAGCCCATGTTGTAGCCATAAGGCAGCAACCACACCGGCACACCGGCGTTGCGCGCGGTGGCGGCATCAATGCTGGAGTCACCCACAAACAGGGTGCG
>CAISLL010000092.1 GCA_903886165.1 uncultured beta proteobacterium
TCGCGCTGGGTTCATGGTGGGCTTATTACGAACTCGGCTGGGGTGGCTGGTGGTTCTGGGACCCGGTTGAGAATGCGTCTTTCCTGCCCTGGCTGGTGGGCACGGCATTGATCCACTCGTTGGCGGTCACGGAAAAGCGCGGCTTGTTCAGAAGCTGGACCATCATGTTGTCCCTCATTGCGTTCTCCATGAGCCTGCTCGGCACTTTCCTGGTGCGTTCTGGTGTGCTGACCTCTGTCCACGCCTTCGCCACCGACCCGAAACGCGGCGTCTTCATCCTGCTGTTTCTGGCCGTGGTGGTGGGCGGGTCATTGGTCCTGTTTGCTGCACGTTCGGGTAAAGTCCGCTCGGGTGGTTCCTTCTCGCTGGTGTCACGCGAAACGTTTCTGCTGATCAACAACGTGTTGCTGGCCACAGCTGCTGCCGCTGTCCTGCTGGGCACACTTTACCCACTTTTCATCGACGCGCTCAATCTGGGCAAGTTGTCAGTGGGCCCACCCTATTTCAATGCAGTGTTTGCGCCCATCATGACCCCGGTGCTGTTTTTCATGGTGATTGGCAGCTTTGCCCGCTGGAAAAATGACAGCGTGGCGGAGCTGACCAAAAAACTGCGTCCGATTGCGATCGTGTCGGTGCTACTGGGCTGCACGGCTCCTTTGCTGGCCGGCAAATGGTCGGCGCTTGTTGCGATGGGCCTGACCCTGGCGATCTGGATCATCCTCGCATCCTTTGTGCAGATGTACCGCCAGTTCAAGGACACCGCCAACTGGAAATCCACCCCCATCTCGTACTGGGGCATGCATGTGGCCCACATTGGCATTGCAGTGTGTGTGGTGGGTATCACCATGGTGAAAGGGTATGAAACTGAAAAAGACGTGCGCATGACCATTGGCGACACCGTTGAAGTAGGCGGCTACACCTTCCGCCTGACCGGCATTGACCAGGTGCCCGGCCCCAACTACCGGGCAGACCGTGGCAGTGTGGAACTGATCAAGGACGGCAAGGTGTTGCGCACGCTTCACCCTGAAAAGCGCACTTATTTTTCATCCACCATGCCCATGACGGAAGCCGCGATTGACACCGGCCCGACACGGGACGTGTATGTGTCTCTGGGGGAACGACTTGAAGGGCCTGGCCCGGCCGCCTGGGCCATGCGTGTGTACCACAAGCCTTTCATCTCCTGGATCTGGCTTGGCTGCTTTCTCATGGCCATTGGTGGTGCCATGGCGGCACTGGACAAGCGTTATCGCAAAAAAATGGCTGCCAAGTTGGGCATCAAAGACATGAAGGGTCTTCCAGCATGAAAAAGGGGCTGATTCCTCTGGCTATCTTCGCAGTCTTGCTGGTTTTTCTGGCCATCGGTCTGACCCGTAACCCAAGTGAAATCCCGTCGCCACTGATTGGCAAACCAGCGCCAGACTTCACCGCACCGGTGCTCGGTAAACCGGGTGAATCCTTCTCCAACAAGGACATGTTGGGCCAGGTCTGGTTGCTCAACACCTGGGCCTCCTGGTGTGTGGCCTGCCGGGTCGAACACCCGCTGCTGGTTGAATTTGTCAAAACCAATCCCCTGCCAATCATCGGCCTGGACTACAAGGACAAGGAAGCTGACGGCAAGCAATGGCTAGCCCGTTATGGCGACCCCTACACCCGCGCCATCGTGGACGCAGACGGCCGCATCGCGATTGACTTTGGCGTGTACGGCGTGCCGGAAAGTTTCTTGATCGACAAGGCCGGCATCATCCGCTACAAACAGATTGGCCCATTCACTGAAGAAGCCCTGCGCGACAAATTGGTACCCCTGATCAAGGAACTGCAAAAATGAAATTCCTGTTTGCCCTGTTCCTTGCACTGCAGTGTGCTGTGAGCGCCCAGGCCGCTGATGCCACGCCCCTGGCCGAAGACCCGGTCGTTGAGCAACGGCTGATTCTCATTGCAGAAGAATTGCGCTGCCTGGTGTGTCAGAACGAATCGCTGGCCGGCTCGCGCTCCGACCTGGCCAATGACCTGCGCCGCGAGGTGCGCACCTTGATCAAGGCCAACAAGACCGATGCCGAGATCAGGGAATACCTGGTCAGCCGTTATGGCGATTTTGTGCTTTACCGGCCACCGGTCAAACCCACCACCTGGTTGCTGTGGTTTGGGCCCCTGCTGCTGCTGATTGGCGCCATCTGGATGCTCATCAACATCATCAAAAGGGCGCAAAAGCAGAAAGATCCGCAAGTACTCGATGACGCGCAACGCGCCAAAGTGCATGCCCTACTTCAAGAAACTGATTCTCCCAAATGAACTTATTTATTGGCATTGCAGCGGTTCTGACGCTGCTGGTCGTGGCCTGGATGGTCTACCCACTGCTTCGCAAACCCACTGACGACGGCGTTTCCAGCAACAAGCTCAACACCGCCATCCACCGTGACCAGCTCCATGCACTGGAAACCGACCTGGCCCGCGGCGTCATCAGCAAGCAAGACTTCGAGACCACGCGCGAAGAGCTGCAGTTGCGCCTGCTGGATGACACAGAAAGTTATGAGGCCCCTGCGGCAAGCGGTTCCACGGGCTTTTGGACCCAGCAACGCACCGCCATGGTGATCGGTGTGAGCCTGCCGGTGCTGGCACTTGGGCTTTACCTCCAACTCGGCACGCCTGCCGCCATTGACCGCATTGCCACGGCCAGCGCCAACCCACACGGCGGCGAGGAGCAAATCAAGCAGATGGTTGAATCACTGGTGACCAAACTCAAGGCCAACCCGGACAATCCTTCTGGCTGGGCCATGCTGGCACGCTCCTACAAGGCGATGGGACGATATGAAGAGGCCAGGGAGGCGTTTGAAAAAGCGGGCGTTTTTATCACCGGCAACCCTGACCTGCTGATCGACAACGCCGAATTGCTGGGCATCCTGGCAGGCAACAACCTGACCGGCAAGCCACAGCAAATGATTGATGCAGCGCTGCGCATGAACCCGGAACATCCCATGGGCTTGATGATGGCTGGTGTGGCGTCGTACCAGGCTGGGGACTTCAAAGGGGCTGTGACGCGCTGGGAGAAATTGCTGCCGTTGGTGGCCCCTGGCTCGCAAGACGCAGAACAAGTTCAGGCCAACATTGCCAATGCCCGCGAAAAGGCCGGCATGCCAGCCGCTGCCAGCAACTTGCTGCCACCGGTCCCGGCAGATGCGGCCGCTGGCATGACCCCAGAAAAGATCAATCAGATGGTCGACCGGTTGGCCGCCCGTTTGAAAGAAAATCCCGATGACCTGGCGGGCTGGGCACGGCTGGCCCGCGCCTACCGGGTTCAGGGGCGTCTGGATGAAGCGGCCAGCGCCTATGCGAAAACTGGCAAGCTGCTCGACACCGACCCCGATCTCTTGACCCAATACGCAGACACCCTGGCCATGAAGGCCAGCAACCTGCAGGGTAAACCCACCGAGCTGGTCAACAAAGCCCTGGCAATCGCCCCCAAGCACCCCATGGCACTGATGCTGGCCGGGCAGGCTGCTTACCAGGGCGGCAAATACGCCGTGGCCATCAGGCATTGGGAAACGGCGCTAACCGTGTTGCCCGCGAGTTCACCTGACGTTGCACAGATCTCTGCAGAGATTGCAGACGCCAAGCTCAAAATGGGTAACGCCAAGTAGTCCAGCGCCGTTCCCTGCACAGCTAGCCCGGACATGTCCGGGCTTTTTTTTGCCTGATTCCATTTCTAAATCATCCATGTCGTCGTTGCCTGACTTTGTCGTGCGTCTGCGCTGCCTGCGGCTTCGTGCCAAAACACAAATGATTTGGAAACGAAATGAATGAAAAACCAGGTCTTAAAATCTGTCAACCACCCTCTGGATAACTCTGTGAATAGATTGTCTTTAATCTAATAGTTATCCACAAAAAATTTTAATCCTGAAACTTGTCCAACTTCTCGCTACAAACAGAAAGCAGGCTCATTCACATCCACAAAGACACATTAAGTATTTGATTTATATATGTTTTTTTGACTTATCCACGTTGAAGTGATCTCTCTATCTACTATGACTATCTTTTAAAAAATGATTAAAGAGTAAGTCAAGGAAAACCATCCACCTGTTTTTCAATTTAATTATGACAATTCCAAATCCTGTGCATAAAAACAAATAGTTGCGGTTTGTCGGCGATTTTTGAACCCAATCAAGTAAGATTTGGGCCTCGCACCCAGCAAGTCCAGTCAACATCTGCCAAGTTGTTTATCAATCCAACCACCTATCCATTCAAGCCTCGTGGCAAACTCCTTTGACATCAAAAGCGCGCAATTGCCCTTGGTGGCATTGCTGCTGAAAACACCAGACCTGTCACAAATCGCATCAGACTTGACAGCCCAGTTTGGCCCGGACAGCGACAGCCCGGACTTTTTTGACCAAGACGCTTTGGTGCTTGATTTTTCACAGATCAAGGAAGTGCCCGTGGCACACACCTTGTCACTGTTGTTGGACGTCCTGAAAAGTTGCCGTCTGAAGCCAATTGCCTTTCGGAGCGCAACGCCTGAAACCAGCGCCCAGGCACTGCAATTTGGTTTGCTGGAAGCACCGCTTGAGATGCCACGCAGCAAGCCATCCAGTCAGAAAAAGACTACCGAAACTTCTAATCTCCAGGTAGCGCCTGAAATCATTCGGGAAGTGGTGCGGGAGGTTGTGCGAGAAGTGCCCGGCCCGGCTACTCTGGTGATTGATAAACCGTTGCGCTCGGGCCAGAAGATTTATGCCCGTGGCGCTGACCTGGTGGTGCTGGCCATGGTCAACATGGGCGCCGAGGTGGTGGCGGACGGCAACATCCATGTCTATGCCCCACTGCGCGGCAAGGCCATGGCCGGTGCCAGTGGCAACACTCAGGCACGTATCTTTTCCTTGTGCATGGAACCTGAATTGATATCTATAGCCGGTGTCTACCGCACCAGCGAAAATGCACTCTCTGCAGACATTCAAGGCAAGGCCGCGCAAGTGCGGCTGAGTAATGACGGGCAGGACAAGCTCCTGTTTGAAGCCTTGAATGCCTAAATTTTATTTTTGAAAGATTCCTCCAACATGGCAAAAATTATTGTGGTGACTTCCGGCAAAGGTGGCGTGGGCAAAACCACCACCAGCGCCAGTTTTGCAACCGGCCTGGCCATGCGTGGCCACAAAACCGCGGTGATCGACTTTGACGTGGGCCTGCGCAACCTTGACTTGATCATGGGTTGCGAGCGCCGCGTGGTGTATGACCTGATCAACGTCATTCACGGTGAAGCCAATTTGAACCAGGCGCTCATCAAGGACAAGCAGTGCGAGAACCTCTACGTGCTGGCAGCGTCACAAACTCGCGACAAGGATGCACTGACCCAAAGTGGCGTTGAAAAGGTGCTGGCAGATTTGTCCAGCATGGACTTTGAATTCATCGTCTGTGACTCACCCGCCGGCATTGAAACTGGGGCCCTGATGGCCATGCACTTCGCTGACGAAGCGCTGGTGGTGACCAACCCAGAAGTGTCCTCTGTGCGTGACTCAGACCGCATCCTGGGGATGCTCTCGAGCAAGACCAAACGCGCCATGGAAGGGCAGGCGCCCATCAAGGAACACCTGCTGATCACCCGCTACAACCCGGCACGGGTCAACCAGGGGCAAATGCTGTCACTGCAAGACATTCAGGACATCTTGCGCATCAAGTTGATTGGGGTGATTCCCGAGAGCGAAACGGTGCTGCAGGCCTCCAACCAGGGTGTGCCTGCGGTGCACATGGAAGGCAGCGACGTGTCCGAGGCCTACAAAGACGTGATTGACCGTTTTCTGGGCCAGGACAAGCCGATGCGTTTCACCGAGCCACCCAAACAGGGCTTGCTCAAACGGCTGTTCGGGGGCAGGTAACACCATGTCTTTTTTCTCATTTTTTCTTGGCGAGAAAAAGAAAACCGCCAATGTTGCCAAAGAACGCCTGCAAATCATTCTGGCGCATGAGCGCAATGGCCGCAGCCCCGCCACACCAGACTACCTGCCTGACTTGCAGCGGGAATTGATCGCTGTCATCAGCAAATACATCAAGATCAATCCGGACGACATCAAGGTCAACCTGGAGCGCCAAGACAACCTGGAAGTGCTGGAAGTCAAGATTGAGCTGCCCGACGCCCGTTGATGGGCTGGATTCCGCGTGAAATAGCTAAAAACTATAGCTACTAACGATTATTCCATGAGGGCTAGAGTGTTATTTTATATGTAACTTTCTGCGTGTCAGGCTGCCAGCGCTTGAGCAACAAGGCGTTGCTCATCACACTCACGGAACTCATCGCCATGGCCGCGCCCGCCAGCACCGGGTTCAGGTAACCCAAAGCCGCCAGCGGAATGCCCGCAATGTTGTAGATGAAGGCCCAGAACAGGTTCTGGCGAATTTTGGCCACTGTCCTGTCAGAAATATCCAGCGCCGCAGCCACCAGCGCCAGGTCGCCACGCATCAGGGTGATACCAGCCGCATGCATCGCCACATCGGTGCCACCACCGACATTGGCCATCGCCATGCCGACGTCAGCAGCCGCCAGCGCCGGGGCGTCGTTGACGCCGTCTCCGACCATCACCACCGTCAAGCCTTGTTCTTTCAGCCCGGCGATGTGTACTGCCTTGTCCCCCGGCAGCACGTTGCTGATGACTTCATTCGGTTGCAGACCAACCCGTGTCGCCATGGCCAGCGCCGCTGGTGTGTTGTCGCCCGAGAGCATCATGACGCGAATGCCACGTGCCCTTAAGGTGGCAATGGCGGCACTGGCACTGGCTTTGGGTTCATCACCAAAGGCCAGCAGGGCCAGCGCCTGCAAGCCTGTCGGGGTTTCTTGCGCCAACACCGACACGCTGGCACCCTGGTTTTGCAGGGACTGCAAGCGCGCATCCAGGGTCAGCAGCTGCACA
>CAISLL010000093.1 GCA_903886165.1 uncultured beta proteobacterium
AGAAGGCCAAAGGTTTCAGAAGAAGGGGCTTCAAAACCTTTGCATAACCAGGCCACCGGGGCGCGGCAAGCGGCGATTGCGGTCAACATCTGGCGCAAGGCTGCCATCGGTGTGGCGACCACCACCAGGTCAGCCTGCGCCACCAGCGCGGCCAACGCAGCCACGGGAGCCGCGCTAATGCCCAACGCGGGTGGCAAAGTGATGCCGGGCAGGTAACGCTGGTTTTCGCGCTGAGACTGCATCTGGCTGGCCAGCGCCACATCCCGCGCCCACAGGGTGACCGCATGGGAGCCGGGTTGCGCGCTTGCACTGACCGCCAGGGCCGTACCCCAGGCACCTGCCCCGATGAAAATAATTTTCATAGCTACTTACGCAATAAACATAAGGGCTATAGCAGAAAAATACTAAATACTATTGTGCCAAGGCAGGCTCGGACTGTGACGCTAGCTGTTGCTGCTGTTGCTCGTACATGGCCTGGAAGTTGATTTCAGACAAATGCACCGGCGGAAAACCGGCGCGCTGGATCAGGTCTGCCACATTGCCGCGCAAATAGGGGTACACGATTTGTGGACAAGCGATGCCCATGATGGGGCCCATTTGTTCTGGCGGCAGGTTGCGGATTTCAAAAATGCCCGCTTGTGTGGCTTCCACCAAAAACACAGTTTTGTCGTTGATCTTGGTCTGCACCGTTGCGGTGACGGTCACCTCGAACACGCCATCAGCGACTGGTGTGGCGTTCACACCCAGCTGGATGTCCACCGTGGGTTGAGTCTGCTCAAGCAGGATCGCCGGTGAATTGGGTTGTTCCAGCGAGGCCTCTTTGAGGTAAACGCGTTGAATTTGAAAAATCGGGTCTTGGGTTTCAGCCATGGGGGTCTTTCAGTTAAAAATTTGGGAAATTATCTCAGGTGGCTTGCAGCAGCGGTATCAGGCCTCCCGTGGCGTCAAGCGCCACCAGGTCATCACAACCACCCACATGTGTGCTCCCAATGAAAATCTGGGGTACGGTGCGGCGCTGGGTGATGGCCATCATCTGGTCACGCTCGGCGGGGTTCAGGTCAATGCGGATTTCTTCAATGGTCTCAACGCCACGCGCTTTAAGGAGTTGTTTGGCGCGTATGCAATAGGGGCAGACGGCTGTGGTGTACATCTTGACGGCTTGCATGCTGGGCTCCTGGTTCAGGCTTTTTCAATCGGCAAATTGGCACTGCGCCACGCACCCAGGCCGCCCGAGAGCGACTGCACGTTTTCAAAGCCGAGCTTTTTGGCAATACCCAGCGCGCGACTGCTGCGGGCGCCCGACTGGCACACCAGAATCACCGGCAGCGCCTTGTTCTTGACCGTGTTGGCAAGTTTGCCTTCGAGCTGACCCAAGGGAATATTCTTGGCCCCTACCACATGCCCTGCCGCGAACTCAGCGGGTTCACAGATGTCGATCACGACAGCTTTCTCACGGTTCATGAGCTGCACGGCACGATCTGCGGTGAGTGCCCCAGGGCCTGCGCCATTGATCATGGGCCACAGCAGCATGCCACCGGCCGACAATGCCACGGCGATCAACATCCAGTTGTCTAGAATAAATTTCACTACAGGTTCCTTGAGAAGTTAAGCTTGTATCAAGCCCGACATTCTAGAATGCATCAAGGCGAGGTCGCTGATGCGCCTGTGATGCGTGTTTTTTTGCACCACGCCGGGAACACTGACGTTGCGGTCTGGTCTTACGGCCTCACATCAATCCGATTACTAGCTCACAAGCTCTGGGAAAAACCATGGGTCATAAATTGAAAGTTGCTGCCTGGATCTCGGTCGGCGTAGTTGCTGGTGCTTTGACCACGGTGTCGTTGCAGACCGTCGCGCGTGGCACCCTGGCACCGTTGCCACTGGAAGAACTGCAGCAACTCGCCGCTGTGTTCGGTATGGTCAAGAGCAACTATGTGGAGCCGGTGGACGAGAAAAAACTCATCACCGACGCGATTTCCGGCATGGTGGCCGGGCTTGACCCGCATTCGGTCTATCTCGACAAGAAGGCCCTGAAAGACTTCAATGAAGGCACCACTGGCAAATTTGTCGGGGTTGGCATTGAAATCTCCCAGGAAGACGGATTGATCAAGGTGGTGTCGCCGATCGAGGATTCGCCCGCTTTCCGCGCAGGCCTGAAACCGAACGACCTGATTATCAAGATTGACGACACGCCAGTGAAGGGCATGACACTCAATGAAGGTGTCAAGCGCATGCGCGGCGAGCCCGGTACCAAAGTGCTGTTGAGCATTTTCCGCAAGGAAGAA
The DNA here is from genome assembly GCA_903886165.1 of uncultured beta proteobacterium. Classification (GTDB taxonomy): domain Bacteria; phylum Pseudomonadota; class Gammaproteobacteria; order Burkholderiales; family Burkholderiaceae_C; genus Rhodoferax. The sequence continues at coordinate 2,286 of CAISLL010000093.1, forward strand.
AACCGCACCTTCCCGGTAACGATAGTGCGCGAAGAAATCAAGACCCAAAGCGTCAAGTCCAAGTTGATCGAACCCGGCTATGGCTGGATTCGCCTGAGCCAGTTCCAGGAGCGCACGGTGGCTGACTTTGCGCGCAAGCTCGAAGAAATGTACAAGCAGGAACCCAATCTGAAGGGTCTGGTGCTGGATTTGCGCAATGACCCGGGCGGCTATCTGGATGCCGCTGTAGCCATTTCTGCAGCCTTTTTGCCTGAGAACGTGACCGTGGTATCGGCCAACGGCCAATTGGCTGAAAGCAAGTTCACCTACAAGGCGTCGCCGCGTTACTACCAGCGCCGTGGCGGTGCTGACCCGCTGAAGCGACTGGAAGAAGTGACCCGCGGCACCCTCAAGACAATTCCGTTGGTGGTGCTGGTCAATGAAGGCTCCGCGTCTGCCAGCGAAATCGTCGCCGGTGCCCTGCAAGACCACAAACGTGCCAAGGTGCTGGGCAACCAGACCTTTGGCAAGGGCTCGGTGCAAACGGCGGTTTGCCTGGACTCTGCCTTTCGCATGGACAACTGCCCAAGCGCCGCCCTCAAGCTCACCACCAGTCGCTACTACACCCCCAGTGGCAAATCTATCCAGGCCAAAGGCATCGTGCCCGACGTGATGGTGGATGAAACCGAAGAAGGCAACCTGTTTGCCGCCCTGCGCACGCGCGAGGCTGACCTTGAGAAACACCTTGGCAGCGGCCAGGGAGACGAAGTCAAGGACGCGGCGCGTGAAAAAGCACGTGAAGAGGCTCGCCTCAAGCTTGAAGAAGATTTGAAAAAGCCGCCGTCAGAACGCAGGTTGCCGGAGTTTGGCACCGCCAAGGACTTCCCCCTGATGCAAGCCCTGAACCAGCTCAAGGGCCTGCCGGTGACCGTGAGCAAGACGCTGGTTGAACGCGCAGAAGAGAAAAAAGAAAACTGAGGATGGGTATGACCGATGATGACTTGCTGCGTTATTCGCGCCACATCCTGCTCAATGAAATCGGTATTGAAGGCCAGGAACACATCTCTGGCGCCCATGCCCTGATCATCGGTGCCGGTGGCCTCGGTTCACCGGTGGCGCTTTACCTGGGCTCCGCAGGCGTGGGGCATCTCACCGTGGTGGATCATGACACGGTGGACATGACCAATTTGCAGCGCCAAGTGGCGCATACCGTTGACCGTGTGGGGTACGCAAAAGTCAGCTCAATTCAAACAGCCATTGCGGCCATCAACCCCGGCGTGCACGTGACCACGATCCAGGAACGCGCAGACGCAGCGATGCTCGACGCGTTGGTGGCCAAAGCCGATGTGGTGCTGGATTGCTGCGACAACTTCAGCACACGCCATGCCATCAATGTTGCCTGTGTGGCCCACAAGAAGCCGCTGGTGTCGGGCGCCGCCATCCGCTTTGATGGCCAGGTCACCGTGTATGACCCACGCGCAGCGCAATCGCCTTGTTACGCCTGCGTGTTCCCACCCGAATCCACCTTTGAAGAAACCCGCTGCGCCACCATGGGCGTGTTCGCGCCGCTGGTAGGCATCATCGGCAGCATTCAGGCGGCAGAAGCACTCAAGTTGATCAGTGGAGCCGGTCGGCCATTGACAGGGCGTTTGCTGATGTTGGATGGCCGTTCGATGGAGTTCACCGAAGTCAGGGTCGGCCGCAACCCATCATGCCCGGTGTGCGGCCACGCAGCTGCTTGACGCCTGATTAAGGTTTAACCTTGTCGCAGGGGCCATGCCGTTTGCGGAAGGCATCAGGCAGCTCCGGCTGATCTGCCGCAAACAGTCCCAGCCTCGCCTGACGGGCGTGTGCCTCCTCTACCGCATACTGGCCGGGCTTGCTTCGCCAACGGTATGACCAGGCATGCCCGCCACGCACCAGCATGGCTGCCACATCGTTTGACCCGAACCGCACCTGTGCCAGCCCACGACCGTAGTCGTCACGGGCACGCACCCGCACTTGAACGCGCCGAGCAAGCACGAGCGTACGCAAAGCAGCACGGGCATCCGCGCCACCAGGTTGACAAATCTCTGGCGCATCAATGCCCTGCAATCGCAACTTGCGGGTTGCCGAGCCGTCTTCAGGCCGGACCCACACAGTGTCGCCGTCTGTCACATAGGTGACCCGAGCCATGTAAATTTCCGCCGCTGCCAACGGTGCCGTCAGCAGGACAAGAAAGAAAAGCGATGACCAATTCCTGACTGTCATTCGTAGCGCATTGCTCCAGGCTTGATCTTTGCAAAAGCTGCATAGGCAAATCAGATTTGCCACCAATCACGACGTGCAGCAACAAAGGCGGCCGTGCCGTCGCATTCAAACCAAACGCCGGGCGTGCAGGGTCAGGTGCCTCCAGGCTCCGGCTCGAAACAGATTGAAGCGCCGCCAACCGCCAATTGTTGTGGAGTCCGGCATTCTGCTTGATTTCCGCGGTGTGCGCTGAACAACAAGCCAAACACGGGCGAGTTCAGCCTTTCACAAGAAAAGAATCTGTTAGACTGATTTATCAAAAACAAATCCATCTTGCCTTGACAGCAAAGTCCTCATCCTTTTTGGTCGATCTGCGCCAACTGCAACTCGAAAACGCGCGTGCGTTGCTGGAGCATGGGGACCAGGTGTTGCCCGACCCGGATTCCGATGGACAGCTTTTCCTGCAAAGCTTGATTGACAAGCTGTGTGAACTGTCTTTGAAAGACCCACTCACCGGACTGTCCAACCGGCGCTATTTTCAAAATATCCTAGCGCGTGAAATTGACGTCGTGGCACGCTCCGGCGAGCCGGCACTCCTACTGATCCTTGATATTGACCACTTCAAGAACGTCAATGACCGCTACGGTCATCCCGCTGGTGATGCTGTGCTGCAACAAATTGCCCGTACTTTGTCCGCATGTGTCAGACCCATGGACACGGTGGCACGCTTTGGCGGTGAAGAATTTGTCATTATCCTGCCAAGCTGCCAAGGTCACTACGGCCAGCAAGTGGCAGAACGCCTTCGGGAAGCGGTGTCTACAGAAAGTGTCACCCTTGCGACTGGTGCAACGATCCAGGTGACCATCAGCATTGGTGGTGCTTTTGCCCCACGTTGGGTTCGGTCGACTCCGGATCTGTGGCTGGATCGCGCCGACATCGAACTTTACCGTGCCAAATCCGAAGGACGGAACCGGGTCTGCATTGAACCGCAACCGGTGCTTTCGGTCAGTGCTGAGGAAAAACATTTGTTGTTCGGGCCGCTCTCGCTGGGTGATCCGGCCTGGATTGAAAGCATGGTCAATGACGGTTCTGTCGGTTCTTCAGGCAGTGCAACTAACAGAATGAACTGAGATGAGCGACGTGAGCACCCCTCCCACAGAAGAAATGGCCCTGAGCCCTGCACCGCTGAAGCCGCTTGGCAAAGTGCTGGCCGTCACCAGCGGCAAAGGCGGTGTTGGGAAGACTTTTGTGTCTGCCAATCTGGCCGCAGCTCTGGCGAAACGGGGCCAAAAGGTACTCGTGCTGGACGCCGATCTGGGTTTGGCAAATCTTGACGTGGTGTTGAACCTGTACCCGAAGATCACGCTGCATGACGTATTCACAGGCAAAGCCAAGCTCGAAGAAGCCATTGTGCGGGCCCCCGGCGGCTTTTCCGTGCTGCTGGCGGGCTCAGGCATGGTCGAGTATTCACGCCTGACCCCCAACGTGCGTGAGGATTTCTTGCGCATCATGTCCGGACTGTTACCGCACTATGACATCGTGCTGCTGGATACCGGTGCCGGCATATCAGACGTCGTGCTGTTTGCAGTGTCACTGGCCTCCGAGGTTCTGGTGGTGGCCACGCCAGAGCCCACCTCGCTCACCGACGCCTATGCCACCATCAAGGTGCTTGTGGGTGAGCAAAAGCGCAAGATCATTCGAACCGTGATCAACCAGACTGCGCGCATGGGTGACGGTCGCGCCATCACCACCCAACTGCAACAGGTACTTGACCGGTTTGTGGTGGCCAAGCCTGGTGAAAACGTGCGCTTGGTCCACATGGGCGACATACCGGCCGACCCATCCGTGCGACAGGCGGTCATGAGGCGCCAGCTCTTGCTGCAGTCCATGCCAGGGTGCCCTGCGGCGCTGGCAATTTCGCAGTTGGCAGCCAAACTGGAAGACAGCCTGATCTCCAGGAACAAGTGATTCCTTTTTCAGATCAATGCGACATTAGGCCCGAAGCAGAAGACACATGCTGAAGCATGGCAATGCGAAGCAACAACATGTCGGATTGATATGGAAATGGAATAAGACCGGGATAGCCTCAGGCAGTGATGATCCAGCCTTCGAGTGGATCCATGGTGGGTGGTAGACCGTACATCTGATCGCCAATGCGGTAACGCGTCTGCGCCCAGCCAGCCTGCACCAGACACAACACCGCATCCAACGCATCTCCCCGAGCGTCATCCACCAATGCATCCCGTTGAGCGTGTGAAAGTTTCAAGCGCAGCGCAAGCCGTGAGCGACCCTGCTCCAACGCGGTGATCAGATCCTTGCGAGCGATCAGCCTTTCAGGTGTCTGCCGTGTTTTGTCGTCGGCTTTGTAACTGCGCTGCCCGAGCAACTCGCGGGCCAGCAGTCCCGGGTAGCCCTCCACAGCAATCTTCCTGGGGACGCCGCTTGTACTCCCCTCCTCTTGCGTTGGACCAGGATGAAGTCCCGGCAGCCTGGCGCCAGCCTGTAGCAACAAAGGAACGCCGGCATGCAGCATGAACGCCACTGGCGGGTTTACCCATTTCATGCTTGGGCTCGACTCTGCCGGCCGGTCTGTTGCACGATGCGCAAACTTCCTACCGGCCGGTCGGGCGTTGCAAAATGCTGCAAATTGACTGCGGACTTGATCCCGACTCAGGCCCGCATAGTGTGCAATACACGCCGCCCAATCCGTTGGCCAACCCAACGATAGAACCAATTCACGCGGCAACCCAAACGGCATGTCAAACGCACCGACCCAGGCACCTGGACGCTCAAGGCGGTCGGCAAATGCAGCGAGAGACGCAAAACGTTCAAGCTGTGACAGCCTGACACAG
>CAISLL010000094.1 GCA_903886165.1 uncultured beta proteobacterium
GCCGCCTTGGGCGCTGAGCGTGCCACTGTTGTCCACACTGCTGTTTTCTGCACCCTGGGTGATGACGGCGTTGATCAAGCCGCTGCCCGTGATGTCTACCGTCACCGCGCGACCACCCGCCAACACCACTTGCCCTGCGGGTACATTGATCGTGCCTTCGTTCTTGACCTGCGGCGCAAACAAGGCCACGTAGCCCCCCACACTCCCCAGGATGTTGCCTTGGTTGATGACCTTGCCAGCGTTGTCCACCGCCACAAACTCGTACTTGCCTTTGGCGAAGTTCTCCTGACTGATGCTCAGCGTGCTGGCGACCAAGCCACCCACATCCACCTTGGAGCCGGGCGCAAACAACACGCCATTGGGATTGACCAGAAACACCTGCCCGTTGGCGCTCAACCGACCAAAAATTTGCGAGGCATCGTTACCCACCACACGGTTCAGTGCGACCGCGTCTTTGCCTGGCTGCACAAAAGTCACGCTGCCATTGGCGCCAATGTTGAAGGTTTGCCAGTCGAGGCCCAAACGCGCGCTACTTTGGTTGACCACCATGTTGGACCCGGATTGGCTGATCTGGCCACTGCCGACCTTGACACTGCCCTGGGTTGGCAGTGCGTTGACATCCAGCGCATGAGAGAACTGCGGCAGCCAGGCCGCCAGCAACGTGGCCAGCAGGGCGCTGATGCGTTTACGCGGCCGCAGAATCAGCCGCATCAAGCGCCCGCCGGAGAGTCGGATGACCGACTGCGTGGTGGTAATCTTTTTCTCATCACGGTGAACATGTGCGGACATGTTTTTCTCCAGTACGGCGCAGGGCCTGGTAAAGCTCAGAAGCCCTTGTTGACCTGAAAATAAATATACGGCTTGCGATCGGCGTCGGCTGAAAGCACCTTGCTCCCCCGCCACGCGGCGGTCACGCTCAGATCGAGGTCAGCACTGTTGGCCCAATTCAGCCCCAAGCCCAGGCCGCGCAATAGGATCCGGTTGGCGACCCCAGCAGACGGTTCGACATCAAAGCTGCCACGCGCAAAATCATAAAAAAGGCTGCCGCTGAAGGTGCCACCACTGAGCAACCACGCGCGACGCAGCTCAAGTGCCACCACACTGCCGCGGTCCACGCTGACCTGCCCGGGTGCATAGCCCCGCACCCCATAGGGACCAGTCAGGGAATACTTTTCGGAACTGTCGAGGTTGTCAAACGCATACTGACCAGACACTCGGCCTGACAGACTCCAGTCAATACCGATGGCTTGGCGGCGCGAGACATCAAAGGTCAGCTTGCTGAAGTGTCCGGTCGGTGCTGTTCCCACGATGCCTGAGTCCCAGGCCAAGGTACCAGCTGTGAAGCCGAGGGTGGTTTGCGTCAGGCCGCCACCCCACAACGCGTCCCGGGTCGACGCAACCACGCCAAAGCTGAGTTGATGGCTGGTCTTCTTGTTGTTGCTGATGAATTCAAGTACATCGGCCAAGTCTTTGTAGTCGTAGCCAGCCGAAACGCTGATGTTGTCGTTCATGCTGCGAACCAGCTGACTGTTTAGCCCCAGATGCAGCACATTGGCTTCACCTCGCGCACCCAAGGAGGAATACGGCGCGCCCAGTTCGTAGGTCAGACGACTCAGCCCCGCTTCTGCGCTGAGTCCCTGGCCATTGATCGGCACACGGCTGTTGATGCTGCCGCTTACCAATTCGCCCTTTTGAGAGGCTTGCAGGCGCACCCGCGTGCTGTCGCCCACACCAAACAGGTTTCTCAAATTAAACTGTGCCCCAAGCCGGTATTCACCAGTGGAGGCACTGCCGTGGTTATTCAAATCCACGGCAAAAATGAGAGGCGCTTCTTCGGCCACGGTCACCACCACATCGGCTGTGCCTGGCTTGGCACCTGGCACAAAAGACGCCCGCGCCACCACCCCAGGAATGTCATTGAGCAACAGCAAACGACGCTCCAGCTCAGCTTGCAAAACTTGTGGCGACTGCGCGATGCCTTCCACATGCTGTTGGATCACTTCATCACTCAGGCGGACATCCTGGGCCGTGACGATCTGGACACTGTCGACCGTGCCCTCAAGCACGGCAATTTCAATGACACCTTGCTCAATTTTCTGTGCAGGCAGATAGGCATAAGCCAACAAATAACCCTGATTTTGGTAGTGGCGGGTGATGGCACCGGCAGCATCGTTGAGACCCTCGACACCGAGAACCCGGTCTTCCCACGGCTTGACCAGGCTGGCCAGCAGGTCGCCGCCAAAGGACTTGTTTCCAGTGATGCGAAAACGCGACACATCGACCTGAGCACCATCGGGCAGTTTGATGGCAGCACGCGGCGCATTGGGTTCAATCAGGTCTGGCGTAGGCGTTCGGGTGAGCGCCTCTTTGTCAGACTTTTGAACGTCGGTGAGCAATTGCCCGGCATTGGGAATGGTTTGCGCCCAGGCTGAACCAACCCCGATCGCAAGCAGACCTGCGGCCATGAGGGGCAGGATAAATTCGGCACCGGGGATTGAGCTGCGCATAGTCATGTTTCCAAAGCCATCGACACTTACAAAAAGAGAAATTGGCCAAGTCGCCAGCTGGCACACCATGTCCGCGACCCATTAACTGGCCGTTGTTGGGCTTGACACGTTGGACTGGAGCACACCATCAGCCAGCAACTTCTTGACCACCGAGTCCTGGCCATTGAAGGCCTGCACAAAACCTTCAAGAGGCATGACCAGCACATGACTGACGTTGAGCTTGGGTTCATTCTGGTTATTGCCAGGAACCATGTCGAGCACAGAAAATTCCAAACGCACCGTATTGCCGGCAATTTGGAGGTTAGTGAGGCGGTCGGCAAAAAGGCTGTTCAAGATAGTTCCTTAGGTTATTGATCAAAGTTGTGTACTACCGCTGACGGGTTTCTGCCTGAACGGCAATCCATACACCGTCAACCTGTTCCAGCAGGTATTTTTCTTCGGACTCGAAACGATAGGGTTTGCCGGCTTGGCGACCTTCCTCTATCACGATTGATTTGACGGCAATTGGCGTGCAACCTGATTCACCAGCCCCCACGGGTCTACCTTCGATCGTAATGCGCCGATGCTTGTAGTCACGCAATGAACTCACCGCCGCCACAATGCTGTCAGCGAACTCCGCGCGCTGGAGTTCAAGCTCGGTCATTTTGCCGTTGGCCCCGCGAACAGACGCTTTGACCCTTACATCCTGGGCAAACATCAGCAGGATGGACTCGGTATCTCCGCGCACGATATGTTGGTCCAGGTCTTTGACCCAGCGCTTGGCAACGTCAGTGGGAGTGCATGACGTTATTTGCTTACGTTTGGCATCCAACTGACGCTCGTTGTTGACCTGTGCACTCTTGGACAACTCGTCCATTTCGGCATCAAATTTTCCGGGCACATAGAAGGCGGGAACCTTGTCCAGCAAGACCGGAAACAACAGGGTCATCAGCGCCCGCGACTTACCGGGTGAGCTGGCAAAGCCTACTTTGCCAGGATCAATGTCAATGGATCGCCCCGCTGCTTCCAGCGTGGTGCCACCCTGGTTGACCTTGTCATAAGTACCTGGCTTGAATCGGGTGGCATCTTCGTCATCGTTTAACAGCACAAAGGGCTCATGGTCAGTGCCCCGAATGCCAATCGTCGCTGTGGTCGTGCTCACACGAGCGCCCTGACGATTGATCTTGCCGATCCAGCCGGAGATGATGCGCAAGCCCCCTTTAAATAGCTCTATCAGGCTGGTGTCGGTGGGCTTGCCATCAGCCACGAATTGCTTTGCCATGAATTCAGCACCAGGCCGAACCGCAATATAGCCGCCGTCGTGCGTCTTCAGGACACCTTCAGCGGAAGGGCCAGCTGTGATGCGTTCGCCAACAGCCACGGTATCCCCAACGCGCAGCACCCTCTTGACATCGGCACCTGTGGCAATGAGTTCACCCTCTACACGAAACACAAGGGCGAACGATTTTGGCGCACCACTCAAAGCTTGTGCTGCGTGTGCACTGCCGGCCCAGCAGGCAGCCAGCCACAGGAGTGCCAGCAAAGTAGCTTGGCTTACAACATAAAGAAAGCCCCAGCTTTTCAAGCCCGGGTTGCCGGCGTTCGGCAACAGCTTTGCATTCGTCATATTGGTGTCCCTGCAGTTAAAGCGCCAGCTTCGCTGGTCACTGTCCAGCCTAAAAATCAAACTAAATCAAATAGTTAACGATGGAGCCAGGTTCTGCTTCAAGTCATCAGTCTGCAAGAATGGACAACACGGGGATTTTTGGAAACGCAGACCGACAAAACCTGCGAACTAGTGTATGCCGAGCATTTTAGTTGTCATTTCATTTTGAAAGCTGGAATCAAAATATTTGTGGCAAAGACGCAAAAAAAGTCCTTGATTTGACCATGGCAACACCGGCCCCCATCAGCGCGGCAAGACTGTTCAATTTGTCTTTGCTCGACGCCTTAATATTTGTAGCCGCCTTTTCCATAAAACGCTGGCCAACGCCCCACCAAACCCTCCAACAGCGTCAGTTCATCGTCGGTGTGGTTTATGAAAGCGGCGGCCGCGATCATCGTTGGCATTTTTGCGCCGTTGTAGATGTAAATCGGTCGCTCGTGATGCTGCGTGCTGTAACTTTCACGTGCTTGCGGTGTTGCCGAGGGTTGCAGTTCAATGCTGCCGTAGCACAGGCAGAGATAGGTTCTGGCGGTCGGGCCACTGCCCTCATCTTCGATATAACAGCCAGTACCACGAATGCCGATGGTGGCGGTGGTTGTCTGCAGTGTGCGCCTGTCCTGGCTTTTGCCAAAGACCGACAACACCTTGCCAGTCACAACACGAAAAAAACTTTTTGCTGCATCCGGACCAAAGACCAGCGTGGTGTTATCCCTTTGCAAAAAAGCATCCTGACCAATGACGTAGACCGCCTCACTGTCAGGGCCAGTCATCACCGTGTCGCCCGCAACGACGAGTTGCCCCAAGCGGGCGGGTTTGCCATTCACCGTGACAACACCCTGCATTTTGTGGACGCCAGGAGCCACTGGAACCTTGCCCATGGCCAAGGCCTGACTGACCAAACCGCCCATGCCTGCCGGCCCAAAAACTCCGGCGGCAGCCATCAATTTCAACAAACGACGACGTAATTGCATGCTATTTTCCAATTGTGCGAACTTGTTACACCCAAGCCCGACTGTAGCAATTTACGGCAGTCCTGGCTCATGTGGTTTTTCGCTTTCAGGGTCTACGTGGGCCATCACTCTTTTGACAGGCGCGCCGCAAAAACTGGCCCGCCACAAACAGGTCACGCTCAAGGGCGCACCGGGCGGCATTGGCATCACCAGCGTCCAGCGCGTCCATCAGGTCATCATGCGCGTCATTGAGCACACCCAAGGCAGCATTGTCGTCAAAAAGCTGGTTTGACAGTGGCCCGACCTTAAGCCAAACCGTCTCAATCAAGTTCAACAGTAGCGGTGAGCCTGCCGCTCGGTACAACACCAGATGAAATGTTTCGTTGGCGTCCAGATAGGCCTTGGCGTCTTTGGCCACCAGCGCCTGCGCCATCACCACCAGCAGGGATCTCAACACCGCCTTGTCAGCTGCCGACAACCTGAGCGCGCCACGCTCGGCGGCCTCGCCCTCGAGCAACAATCGGTTTTGCAGCACATCGTCAAATTCTGCTTTGGACAGCCGGGGCACCGACACGCCGCAGTTCGGGCTGTGCGTCAGGGCACCTTCGGCCGCCAGCCGCAACAAGGCTGCGCGCACCGGCATGGTGCCAATGCCCAGGGCTTCTGCCACCGCACGGATCTTGAGCCGCTCCCCGGGCAAAAAACGCCCCACCGTGACCCACTGGCGCAGCGTGGCGTAGGTACTGTCTTGTTGGGTGTCAGACATCAGGCACGCGCCTCACAGGTCGTCAAACCACCCACCACCAACTGCGCCAATACCTCGTCAAACGCAGACAGCAGGCACTGCACGTCGGCCTGCGTAGTGGCAGGGCTGCACAACAGCATGTTGTGAAAGGGTGTAATCAAAACTCCACGGTTAAGCAGCGCCAAATGGATCAAGGACTCCAATGCCGGGTCAAACATTGCTTCGGCCTGGCTGCCATTGCGGGGTGGCACCGGGCCAAACTGAAACTCACAGCGTGCGCCCACCTGCGTGACACACCAGGGCAATTGGTAGCGCGCAATGCTGGCCCGCAGACCACCAGCTACCTCGCCCGAGCGCGCGATCATGTGGGCAAAGGCAGCCTCGGTAGCCACCTCGGCCAGTGTGGCGCGCATGGCGGCCATGGCCAGCATGTTGCCGGTCAGGGTGGTGCCAATGCCCGAGTGGCCGGGCGGTGCGCTGCGTTTGGCCTGCATGGCGCGTTCGGCCAGCTCGGCGCTGAAGCCATAGACCGCACACGGCAAGCCGCCAGCAATCGGTTTGCCCAACACCAGCGCATCAGGTTGCAGGCCATGGGCGCGCGCATAGCCACCGGGGCCGCTACTGAAGGTGTGGGTTTCATCCAAGACCAGCAGCGTGCCATGCTGGTGAATCAAGCTTTGCGCCGCTTCCCAGAAACCCGGCTGCGGCAGCACCATGCCAATGTTGGTCATGACCGGCTCGGCCAGCACACAGGCCACGTCACCTGCCTGCAATGCCGCGTCCAGGGCGGGCAGGTCGTTGAACTCGACCACCACCGTGTGTTGGGTCAGGTCGTGCACCTGCCCCAACAAGCTGTCACGCTGCCTGGGCTGGCCATCGACCAGATCCACAAACACATCGTCCACGGTACCGTGGTAGCAACCGTTGAACACCAGCAACTTTTTGCGCCCGGTGGCGGCGCGCACCCAGCGCAACAGGAACCGGTTGGCATCACTGGCTGACAGGGCCGTTTGCCAAAGGGGCAAACCAAAGCGGCGCGCCAGCTCTGCACCCACCCAGTCGGCGTGATCGCCGCTGAGCATGGTGGTGCAGCCTTGTGCCACCTGGCGCTGCACCGCCTGCACCACGGCGGGTGGCGCGTGGCCAAACATGGCACCGGTGTCACCCAGGCAAAAATCCACATAACGGTGGCCGTCTGCGTCAGTGATGTGTGCACCCTGGGCGCTGGCGACCTGCAGGGCAAATGGGGTGGACCAGTCACTCATCCAGTGCAGCGGCACGCCGAACAGCCAGTGTTGCGTGGCTTGCTGCGCGAGGGCTTGGGACTTGGGGTGCATGGCGATGAAACGCTGGCGTTCCTGATCTGCCATGGCCTGGCGGGCGGATTCTGGGGAATTTTTGATACTTATATGCATTTTAGGCCTCTAACCCTTTTTATATATGCGTAATTAGCTATATTATTCGTAGCTTTTTTGAGGGTGAGGTTTGTATTTTTTATCGTTGATCCCCCCCTATCCCCCAACCCCTTTCCACCCCCGCCGGGGCGGAAAGGGGGGCTTAACAGCCGTATTTGGGTAGGTGTTCTTTGGGAGGACGTACAAGCCCTGCCGACTTGTGAGCGATTGGGGTGTGTCGTGGTTTGTGGTTTTTTTGGCGCTTGAGCGCTGGTGGCGGCTGCAAGAGCGCGAGCGCGTGTGAGTCCCCTAACGCCTCGTTGGCCGTGGCGTTGTACGTCCTCAGTATTTAAACAAGGCCAAATATGGCTGTTAGCTCCCCTTTCCGGCCCGGCGGGGGTGGAAAGGGGCGGGGGGGATAGGGGGGGATCAACGATAAAAATAAGCATCTCAACCATCAAACAACACTACAAAAACAAGAGCTACTAAAACTTATTCCAAAAGGGCTAGAGGCAAAAATGGCTTATAAAAATCAAACCAGCAACAACAAATGCTCCCGTTCCCACGAACTGATCACACGGCTGTAAGTCGCGTACTCCAGCTCTTTCACCGCACAAAACGCTTTCACAAACGACGGCCAGAGCACCTCGGCCATGGCGTCACAACCACGCATGCGGGTGATGGCGTCTTCCAGATGGCGGGGCAATTCGTAGTCAAGATCCCAGGCGCTGCTGGTCATGGGGTCTGAGGGTGCAAGGCGCTCCATCATGCCCAGGTAGCCGCAGGCCAAGGTGGCCGCCATCGCCAGATACGGGTTGACATCGACCCCCGGCACGCGGTTTTCGACACGGCGGTTGTCGGGTGTTGACTTAGGCACCCGGATGCCGCAAGTGCGGTTGTCCAGACCCCATTGGACATTGATCGGGGCCGACATGAAACGTGACAACCTTCGGTATGAGTTCACATAAGGCGCCAACATCGGCATCACCTGCGGCACATATTTCTGCAAGCCGCCAATGTAGTGGCCAAAATGCTCACTGCCACTGCCGTCAGCCTTGGTAAAGATATTGCGGCCGGTGTCCAGGTCCAGCACACTTTGGTGAATGTGCATGGCACTGCCGGGCTCCATTTCCATTGGCTTGGCCATGAAGGTGGCAAAAATGCCGTGGCGCAGCGCTGTTTCACGCACCGTGCGTTTGAACAGAAACACCCGGTCGGCCAGATCCATCGGGTCACCGTGGCTGAAGTTGATTTCCATCTGGCCCGCGCCGGCCTCATGGATCAGTGTCTCCACCCCCAGGCGGTGTACGCTGCAGAAGTTGGAGAGTTCCATGAAAAACGGGTCAAAATCATTCACCGCGTCAATCGAATACGACTGCCGCCCGGCCTCGGCCTTGCCGGTGCGCCCAAGCGGTGGCTGCAAGGGTTCATGCGGGTTTTGCTGGCGCGCCACCAGGTAAAACTCCATCTCTGGCGCCACCACCGGCTTCCAACCCTGTTTTTCGTACAGCGACACCACATGGCGCAACACACTGCGCGGCGACAGTTGCACCGGCGAGCCATCAAACTCATGGCAGTCATGAATGACCACGGCCACCGGCTCTGCCGCCCAGGGCACCACGCGCACAGTGGACACATCGGGCAGACACACCATATCAGGATCAGTCTCGCCCACGTAGGGTCCGTTTTCGGGCTGCTGGCCGTTGACGGTGTTGAGCAACACACTCTTGGGAATGCGCATTTCGCCAGAACCCAGAAACAGGTCTTTCGGCAGGATCTTGCCGCGTGCAATGCCAGTCATGTCAGGGATAACGCATTCGACCTCATGAATCCGGTGCTGGTGCAGAAACTGGGTGATGGTGTCGTTCATTTGAAAGCGGGCCAATCTTGATTTGTTTGGTTATTTTTGATCAAATAAATGGACTTTAAATAAAAAAACTAAAGGAAATAGCATTTTTTGATCAAATATTACTTTAACACACCTATCCAACGGAAACTGCTGAGAATCGGTCTGACAGCCATCCAGTGAACCTGAATTTCGTGTGGTCTTTCGGCGAGAATAGTGCCATGACGACGTTCAGCAAACTAAGAATCCACCACAGGCTGGTCAACATCCTGGTGGGTTTTATGGTGCTTGGCGTTGTCTCGGTCTGGTTTTTGGAATTAACGCTGACACTCGGCGACATCACCAAGCGGGAAGAAAAGACAATTCAAAGCCACCAGGACGAACTGCTGCGTCAAAAGTCGGAAGATTTTCGCGATACTTTCAACGAGATTTTTCAAAGTACGCGCACCATTTCTCTGTTGCCCATGGTGCGCAGTGTCAGCGGAGGTAACCGGCTGAATGTGCAGGAGGACGTCGTGGCGCAGGGTCGTTTGTCAGTCGACACGCACCTGACCCTGCAACAGATCTACACCAATCTGGCCAACTTTGTCAGTGTGTCTGAGGTGTATTACGTGCTGGATGGATTTGATCCCGCGCGCCACGTGCCTTTTTTCATGTACGACGACCTGATTGCCGACACTCAATCAAAGGCTCCTGGAAACGCAAGCCACACGGACGGGCCGTCAAATGATCGACCCGAAGAGCTTGAAGAAGCCGAGTACCTGTATTTTCCGACGCTGCTCGACTGGTTTCGCAGCCACGCACCCCGGTACAAGTGGGCCAGGGCGCTTGACCGCATCCCGGTGCAGATGTCGCCAGTGCTGCGCACGTGCGACAACGCGCAATACCAGTCAATCAAGTCTGGTAACCCACGTGAGGCCAACGGTTTCATTTATGCCATGCCGGTGTTCGACCAGAGTACCCAACTGTTCAAGGGCATGATTGTGGCGGTGATCCGCATCAATGTGCTTGAGGCACGGCTATTGGGCGTGCCCTTCATACCGGTGACACCGGCCGATCTGACGCAGCAAGCCCAGGGCGGCTGGCGCATGCCCGAAGCATCGCCCTTTCAACTCATTAACCGGACCGTCGGCATCGACATCCATGACCGGCGCAACCCGGTGTTTGACGCAGCCAATGTGGCGCAATTGCCTGGCAAGGGGCGACTTGCGAAGGTGTCAATTGATTGGCAAACAGGCGCCAACTGGGAACTGTCGCACTACTTGAGCGCGGCCGACCTGGCCCAATTGGCAGCGCCCTTTGAGACCGAGCGCCAACGTGCCATGGTCGGACGCATTGGCCTGATTTTCCTGTTGCTGGCAATGATCGGTGGCACGGCGTTCATGGTGACCAGGTCGCGCCGGGAACTGATGCGCCTCGCACACTTCGACAGTCTGACCAGCTTGCCCAACCGGCGCCTGTTTTTTGACCGTCTGGCGCAGGGTCTGGTGCGTGCCCAGCGCAGCCGCAGCCCGTTGGCGCTGTTTTTTGTTGACGTGGCGGGCTTCAACGCCATCAATGACACCTATGGGCATCAGGGCGGGGACGAACTGCTGGTGGGCATTGCCGGGCGCTTGCAAAGGGTGCTGAGGGGCAGCGATTCCGTCGACAAAATCGGGCCCACCAATATTCTTGGCTCAACGGCCGTGTCGCGTTTGGGTGGTGACGAGTTCACCCTGGTGTGTGAAGACATCCGCCAGCCTGAAGACATTGCACCGCTGGCTGAGCGCCTGATCACAGCCATGCGGACGCCGTTCGCCATCGGAGAAAGTTCGGTCGAAGTGCGTATCAACCTGGGCATTGCGGTCTATCCCAACGACGCGCCAGACTGCGACAAATTGCTGGCCTGTGCCGACGTGGCCATGCACGAGTGCCAACGCCAGGGTCTGGATTATTTTCTGTATAACCTTGAGTTGCGCGGCAAGAGTGAGCGTCAGCATTTGCTGGCGGTGGAACTTGGCATGGCCCTCAAGCTGGGGCAGTTCGAGGTGTTTTACCAACCCAAGGCCTCGCTGGTGTCGGGCAAAGTGGTGTCTCTGGAGGCACTGCTGCGCTGGCGTCACCCTGAACTGGGCATGATTTCACCGGTGGAGTTCATCCCGATTCTGGAGCGCACCGGCGGCATTCTGGAAATCGGGGCCTGGGTACTGGAACAGTCCTGTCGGGATCTGGCGACCATGAAGGCCGCCGGGTTTGAGCAGCTCAAAATCAGTGTCAATGTGTCGGTGCGGCAACTGCGCCGGGGCAATTTCCATGAGATTGCTGGCGAAATTGCCACCAGGACCCAGACCGCGCCCGCAAGTCTGGTGCTGGAAATCACCGAGTCGGTGGTGATGGAAGATTTCGCCGAAGGCAACCTGTTGATGCACAAATTGGTTGACCTGGGTTTTGCCCTGTCCATTGACGACTTTGGCACAGGCTACAGCTCCCTCACCTATTTGCAAAATTTGCCACTGCACTACCTCAAGCTCGACAAAGCGTTTATCGACGGCATGACCGATCCACGTTCACAGCACATCGTTGAAACCGTGATCCGTCTGGCGCGCGGCCTCAACCTGACCACCATTGCCGAAGGCATTGAAACTGTCGCACAGCGCGACGCACTGGCGGCGGTGGGCTGTGACATCATGCAAGGCTACTTGCTGGCCAAACCCATGCCCATGAGCAGTTTGATCCCCTGGCTGGCTGAGCACCCTTGCGAGTAAGACCGGCCTCGTGACGCCGGCACAAAGCCTCGCCAATCACTCCTTGTCACAATAGTGTCAAGCTACTGCCTTATCGTTCTAACCGGGTTTGGTGCGAATAATCGATGTCTGCTGCAAGGCGCAGCGTCAACGTTGGAAATGGAAAAATTCATGGATCTTGATCACGAACTGCTCGTTCAGCGCCTGCGGCGCGATCTGGCTGACAACTACGACGAAGAATTTGAACTGGAACTGGAAGACCGCAGCCTCGATGAAATGATCGAGAGCGGCGTCGACACCAGTTCA
>CAISLL010000095.1 GCA_903886165.1 uncultured beta proteobacterium
GAAGCCTTTGTGGCAGCCCACCCCGACACCCCATTGAGCATCGGTTTCCTGCTCACCAGTGACGAAGAAGGCCCGGCACTGGACGGCACCGTCAAGGTCTGCGAATGGCTCACGGCACAAGGTGAGCAGCTTGACTATTGCATCGTGGGCGAGCCAACGTCACTGGCTCGCACCGGTGACATGATCAAGAATGGCCGCCGTGGCACTCTCAGCGGCAAACTCACGGTGAAAGGTGTGCAAGGTCACATTGCATACCCGCACATGGCCAAGAATCCCATTCATCAACTGGCACCCGCGCTGGCTGAATTGGTCGGCACGCAGTGGGACCAAGGCAACGCTTTTTTTCAGCCCACTTCATGGCAGGTCAGCAACATCCACGGCGGCACCGGCGCCAGTAATGTGATTCCGGGCACGGTCGTGGTGGACTTCAATTTTCGTTTCTCCACCGAGTCCTCGCCTGAATCGCTGCAAACCCGCCTGCAAGCAGTATTGGACCGGCATGAACTGGCCTTCGATTTGAGCTGGACGCTCGGCGGCATGCCGTTTTTGACGACTCCCGGCACCCTGGTGGAGGCGGTGGTGGCTGCCGTCCAGTCCGAAATCGGCATCACCCCCGAACTGTCCACCACAGGTGGCACCAGTGACGGCCGTTTCATAGCCAAAATCTGCCCGCAAGTGATCGAGCTTGGCCCACCGAATGCCACCATTCACAAGATCAATGAACACATTGCGTTGGCAGACATTGAGCCTTTGACCCGCATCTATCAGCGCGTCCTGGAAAATCTGCACGTGCAGCTTTCGGCATGAGCAACACCCCTTCGCCCACTGGCGACATCACGCTGTTTGACTGCGTGACGCAGGCCGCCGAACAACTCAGCGCCGCAGGCGTTGCCTTTGGCCACGGCACCACCAATGCCTTTGATGAAGCTGCCTGGCTGGTGCTCTGGTGCCTGGGCCTGCCACTGAACACACCGGTGCGGCCAGATGGCACAGAACTGGCCGACGATCCAATAAAAAATACGCTTGTAGACGTTATAGAAAAAGCGAAGGTAGCTACTCTTTTAAAAGCACGCATCGACACCCGCAAACCCGCCGCCTACCTCACCCATGAAGCCTGGCTACAGGGCGTGGCGTTTTATGTCGACGAGCGCGCCATCGTGCCACGTTCCCTGATTGCAGAGGTGCTGGTGGAGGGCAGCCTGGACTACTGGCTGAGCGACACCACCCACCGCGTGCTCGACCTGTGCACCGGCAATGGCAGCCTGGCCATCATTGCCGCCATGGTCTATCCGGACGTGATCGTGCAAGCCTCAGACATCAGTGCCGACGCGCTTGAAGTTGCCCGCATCAATGTGGACCGGCATGGCTTGCATGACCGCATCATCTTGCGCCAGGGCGATGGCCTACCCAAAAGCGGCACCCATTACGACCTGATTCTGTGCAACCCGCCTTACGTCAACGCCCAAGGCATGGCCGCCCTGCCTCCTGAATTTTTGGCCGAACCAGCCATCGCGCTGGACGGCAATGCAAGGGGTGGCAGCGATGGCATGGACTTTGTGCGCCAATTGCTGGTGGACGCACCCGCCTGCATGACCGAGCAAGCCATTCTGGTGATCGAAATCGGCCATGAACGCGTTCACTTTGAAGCCGCATTCCCAACCCTGGAGGTCATGTGGCTGGCCACGAGTGCGGGTGAAGACCAGGTGCTGCTGGTCACGCGGGAGGCGCTTTTCAATGCCGGCCTACCCAGATACCAGGATTCCGGCTCAAGTCCGGGGTGAGGTCTCGCCGGTCATGGCGGTTTTGACCCGCAATCCATTCCCTTGTTTACCCAAAACCTTGTGAAATTTCTCCTTTGATTACGCTAAAAAACGTTACCTTGCGCCGCGGCGCAAAAGTCCTGCTTGACGGCGCCAACGTCACCCTCAACCCGGGAGAAAAAGTTGGCCTGGTCGGGCGCAATGGCGCTGGCAAGTCTTCCCTGTTTGCGCTGTTCAACGGCTCCCTGCACGAAGACGGCGGTGAATACTACATTCCCACCCAATGGCGCATGGGCCAGGTGGCCCAGGACATGCCTGAGACCGACCAAAGTGCCACCGACTTTGTCGTGGAAGGCGACACCACCCTGCTCGCCGCGCAAGAGGAAGTCACCGCCGCCGAGGCAACCGACGACTACGACCGCATGGCCCACGCCTACATGGCGCTGCAGGATGCCGGTGCCAATGACGCCCCCGCACGTGCGCAAGCCCTGATTCAGGGTCTTGGTTTCAAGACCACCGAGCTCACCAACCCGGTCAACAGCTTCTCGGGCGGTTGGCGTATGCGCCTGCAACTGGCACGCGCCCTGATGTGCCCGAGTGACCTGCTGCTGCTCGACGAGCCTACCAACCACCTGGACCTGGACGCCCTGGTGTGGCTCGAAGCCTGGCTCAAGCGTTATGAAGGCACCATGCTCGTCATCAGCCATGACCGCGAGTTTCTGGATGCCGTGACTAACGTCACCCTGCACATTGATGCTGGCAAACTTGTGCGCTACGGGGGCAACTACAGCAAGTTTGAAGACATGCGCGCCGAGCAAATGGAACTGCAGCAAAACGCCTTTGCCAAGCAGCAGGACAAAATTGCCCACCTGCAGAAATTCATTGCCCGCTTCAAGGCCAAGGCCAGCAAGGCCAAGCAGGCGCAAAGTCGCGTCAAGGCACTTGATCGCATGGAAAAAATCGCGCCACTGCTCTCAGAGGCCGACTTCACCTTTGAATTCAAGGAACCCGCCAACCTGCCCAACCCGATGCTGTCGATGAGCGGGGTGAGTTTTGGTTACCCGCCACCCGAAGGCGCACCGGAAGGCACGCCACCCACCGTGATCGTGCGCAACGTCAACAAATCGGTGCTTGCTGGGCAGCGCATCGGCATTCTGGGCGCCAACGGTCAGGGTAAGTCGACCGTGGTGAAAACTGTTGCGAGAGATTTGCTGCCGATTGGCGGCGAAATCACCGAAGGCAAGGGCCTGAACATTGGCTACTTTGCCCAGCAAGAGCTGGATGTGCTACGCCCCGCAGACACCCCGCTGGAGCACATGATCCGTTTGGTGAAAGACATGACGGCGGCCGGCAAGATCGTGGGCCAGCAAACACGCGAGCAAGACCTGCGCAGTTTTCTGGGCACCTTCAATTTTGGCGGCGACATGGTCAAGCAGGCCGTGGGCAGCATGAGCGGCGGCGAAAAAGCGCGCCTGGTGCTGTGCATGATTGTCTGGCAGCGCCCGAATCTGCTGCTGCTTGACGAGCCCACCAACCACCTGGACCTGGCCACCCGCGAGGCACTGGCCATGGCGCTCAACGAATTTGAAGGGACGGTCATGCTGGTCAGCCATGACCGGGCGCTTTTGCGCTCGGTGTGTGACGAGTTCTGGATGGTGTCGCACGGCGGAGTCGAACCCTTTGACGGCGACCTTGACGACTACCAGCGTTACCTGCTGGATGAAGCCAAACGGCAGCGCGAAGCCATCAAGGAAGCCAGCAGCGCCGCCGCCAAGGCCGAACGCAAGGCACAGGCCGAAGCCATTGCCGCTGCGGCCAAGGTCAAGCACAAGCCCGCGCCCACCGGCTCACTCAAACGGAAATTATCAGACATTGAAGCCCGCATGGCGGTACTGCAGGCCGAAGGCACTCAGCTGGAGGGCCACCTGTGCCAATCCCCCCCGCCCTCAGACTTTGCCAACCAGGGCAAACGTCTGAAAGCCGTCAACGAAGAGTTGCAGGGTCTGGAAGAGCAGTGGCTGGAGGTGTCCACCGCCATAGAATCGGCAGCAGCCTGAAGACAGGCAACTATTAAGGGAAATACTATGATCCTGGTCACTGGCGGTGCCGGCTTTATTGGTGCAAATTTTGTTCTTGACTGGCTGGCCCTGCATGACGAACCCGTCATCAACCTCGACAAACTCACCTACGCCGGCAACCCTGAAACCCTGCAAAGCCTGCAGGGTGATGCGCGCCACACCCTGGTGCAGGGCGACATCGGTGATGCGGCGTTGGTCACAAAGCTGCTCGCCACCCACCAACCCCGCGCAGTCATCAACTTTGCCGCTGAAAGCCATGTCGACCGCTCCATCCACGGCCCTGGCGAATTCATCCAGACCAACATCGTTGGCACCTTCAACCTGCTCGAATCGGTGCGCGGTTATTGGTCTGCGTTGCCAGCCGATCAGAAAACCACCTTCCGGTTTCTGCATGTCTCCACCGACGAGGTTTATGGCAGTCTGGCCAAAGACGACCCGGCCTTCACCGAGTCCAGCCACATCGAGCCCAACAGCCCGTATTCCGCCAGCAAAGCCGCCAGCGACCACCTGGTGCGCGCCTGGCACCACACCTACGGCCTGCCGGTGCTCACCACCAACTGCTCCAACAACTACGGCCCCTACCACTTCCCGGAAAAACTCATCCCGCTGATGATCGTCAACGCACTCGCTGGCAAAAACCTGCCGGTTTATGGCGACGGCCAGCAAATCCGTGACTGGCTGTACGTCAAAGACCACTGCAGCGCCATCCGCCGCGTGCTGGAGGCCGGTCGCCTGGGAGAAACCTACAACGTGGGTGGCTGGAACGAAAAAGCCAACCTCGACATCGTGCACACCGTCTGCAACCTGCTGGATGAACTACGCCCCCGTGCCGATGCCAAGCCCTACAAAGACCAGATCACCTACGTCACAGACCGGCCCGGCCACGACCGCCGCTACGCCATTGACGCCCGCAAGCTTGAGCGCGAACTCGGCTGGAAGCCTGCCGAAACTTTTGAGAGCGGCATCCGCAAAACCGTGCAGTGGTACCTGGACAACCCGGACTGGGTCGC
>CAISLL010000096.1 GCA_903886165.1 uncultured beta proteobacterium
ATGCGCTGATTTTGATGTTGCAGGAGCAGATCAAGGCATTTGGGTTCGCTGTGCTGGCGTTTTCAGGATCGTTGGCTTATCCCAGGCGAATTCCTGCCATGAGAGTCAATCTTGTTATTGAGGAGCATGCGGCTCTCGTGCGCTTTGCGGCAAGCTTGCCATGAGATCAGCTGCCGGCCAGCCTTTTCCGGATTCGATTCGATACCATGACCGGTTGACCTGCCCCTTGAGAAACCACGCCATGCCTGCACTCCTCCCCATGACCATCGCGGCCGTTGACGCCGCTGAGAAAGTTCGCCCGGGCACGTTTGAGTCATACCCCGGCTCGCCGTTTGAGCTGTACCAGCCTTACCCGCCGGCTGGCGACCAGCCCGAGGCCATCAATCAGTTGGTAGACGGTGTGAACGATGGCGAGGTATTCCAGACTTTGCTGGGTGTCACAGGCTCAGGCAAGACCTTCACCATGGCCAATGTGATTGCGCGCCTGGGACGGCCCGCGATTGTGTTTGCGCCCAACAAGACGCTGGCGGCGCAGCTTTACAGTGAATTCCGCGAATTTTTTCCGAAAAACGCGGTCGAGTATTTCGTCAGTTATTACGACTATTACCAGCCCGAGGCCTATGTGCCGCAGCGCGATCTGTTCATTGAAAAAGACTCGGCCATCAACGAGCACATTGAGCAAATGCGCCTGAGCTGTACCAAAAGTGTGCTGGAGCGGCGCGACGTGGTGATTGTGGCCACCGTGTCGGCCATTTACGGCATTGGCCAGCCCGAGGCGTACCACAAGATGGTGATGACGCTGCGCACCGGGGACAAGCTGGGGCAACGCGACATGATTGCGCAACTGGTGCGCATGCAATACCAGCGCAACGACATTGATTTTTCGCGCGGCGCGTTTCGGGTGCGGGGTGACACCATCGACATCTTTCCGGCCGAGCACTCCGAGATGGCGATCCGGGTGGAGCTGTTTGACGACGAGATCGAGAGTCTGCAACTGTTTGATCCTCTCACCGGGCGCATTCGGCAAAAAATACCTCGATTTACCGTGTACCCGAGCAGCCATTACGTGACCCCGCGTGAGCAGGTCTTGTCCGCCGTGGAGGCGATCAAGACTGAGCTGTCTGACCGCGTCAAGGAATTCGTGTCGCAGGGCAAACTGGTGGAAGCCCAGCGCATTGAGCAACGCACCCGCTTTGACCTCGAAATGCTCAGCGAGGTCGGCCATTGCAAGGGCATTGAAAATTATTCCAGGCATTTGAGTGGTGCTGCGCCCGGCGAGCCGCCCGCCACCCTGACCGATTACCTACCCAAAGATGCATTGATGTTCCTGGACGAATCCCACGTGCTGATTGGCCAGTTTGGCGGCATGTACAACGGCGACCGCTCGCGCAAGACCACGCTGGTCGACTACGGCTTTCGGCTGCCGAGCGCACTGGACAACCGGCCGCTCAAGTTTGAAGAGTTCGAGACCAAGATGCGCCAGGCGATTTTTGTCTCGGCCACACCGGCGCAGTGGGAAAAGGACCATGCCGGCCAGGTCGTTGAACAGTTGGTGCGCCCCACCGGGTTGGTTGACCCTGAAGTGGAAGTGCGCCCAGCCACCAGCCAGGTGGATGACGTGTTGCAAGAGATCCGCATCCGGGTGGACAAACACGAGCGGGTGCTGATCACCACACTGACCAAACGCATGGCCGAACAGTTGACGGACTATTTGAGCGACAACGGGGTCAAGGTGCGTTACCTGCACAGCGACATTGACACGGTCGAGCGGGTTGAGATCTTGCGCGACCTGCGCCTGGGAACCTTCGATGTGCTGGTCGGCATCAACCTGCTGCGCGAAGGTCTGGACATTCCCGAGGTGTCCCTGGTGGCGATTCTGGATGCAGACAAGGAAGGTTTTTTACGCTCGGAACGCTCGCTTATTCAGACCATTGGACGGGCTGCGCGCAACCTGGAGGGCAGGGCGATTTTGTACGCGGACAAGATCACTGATTCAATGAATCGCGCCATAGGGGAAACGCAGCGCAGGCGTGCCAAACAGGTGGCGCACAACCTGGCTCATGGCATCACGCCGCGCTCCATCGTCAAAGAGGTGCGTGACCTGATCGACGGTGTGTACAGCGAGAAGGCTGGCAAGGAGGCCGAAAAACTGGAGCGTGATGCCATGCAACGCGCCCAGGTGGAGGACATGAGCGAGAAAGACATCTCGCGCGAAATCAAGCGGCTGGAGAAGTTGATGATGGAACACGCCCGCAACCTTGAGTTTGAAAAGGCGGCGCGGGTGCGTGATCAACTGGGCATTTTGAAGGAACAGGCTTTTGGTGCGGCTGGCGCAGACAACGTGGTCTCCCTGGTGGCAAACAAATAAAAATAACCTTACAAATATACTGATCAGTCTACATACCCGAGTAAATCACTCTGATGTTGTGTATACTTGACTCCGTTAGTCGGTCTTGGCTGTGTTGGTTGCCTCCTTAAAGCGAGTCAATCGGCCGGTTAAGACGCCAGCTTTCCAGGGTACCTGGTTGTTTCTTCACTTGATTTCAGGAGTTTGCCATGCGTCTTACCACCAAAGGCCGGTTTGCGGTCACCGCGATGATTGATCTGGGCTTGCGCCAATCGGCCGGCCCGGTCACGCTGGCAGCCATCAGCCAGCGTCAACAAATTTCCTTGTCCTATCTTGAGCAACTGTTTGGCAAGCTGCGCCGCAATGCGCTGGTTGAGTCCACACGTGGTCCCGGTGGTGGATACACCTTGGCAAGGGCGCCGGCAGACATCACCGTGGCAGAAATCATCACTTCGGTAGATGAACCACTGGACGCCACACAATGTGCCGGCAAGGAAAACTGCCTGGGCGAAGGTGCCCGCTGCATGACCCATGAACTGTGGGCCACATTGAATGTGAAGATGGTCGAGTTTCTGGATTCGGTCAGCCTGCAAAAGCTGGTTGACGAGCAAGTGGCGAAGGGTTTTCAAATGGAAGACAAACCGACGCTCAAGCGGGCCATTTCCAGCATGCCGGTGATGAAGCCGATTCGTATCAATGCGCCCAACTCGGTGTTTGCGCTGGGTGCAAGTTACGCCAAGATGTAAATCCGGGTAATTTCTTAGAAAGACACACATGGACAGCACGCCCCATTTTCCCATTTACATGGACTACAGCGCCACCAACCCCTGCGACCAACGGGTGGTGGATGCCATGATTCCCTGGCTCAGAAGCCATTTTGGCAACCCGGCGTCGCGCAGTCACGCTTGGGGCTGGGAAGCTGAAGCTGCCGTAGAGAAAGCGCGCGAGCAAGTGGCTGGGCTGATTGGTGCCGACCCACGCGAGATCGTCTGGACCTCCGGTGCCACCGAATCCAACAACCTGGCCCTGAAAGGTGCGGCGCACTTTTACAAGACCAAGGGTAAACACATCATCACGGTGAAGACCGAGCACAAGGCAGTGCTTGACACATGCCGTGAACTGGAGCGCCAGGGCTTTGAGGTGACTTACCTTGACGTGCAGGCCGATGGCCTGGTGAATCTGGACGCGTTCAAGGCGGCGATTCGCCCGGACACCATTCTGGCCAGCGTGATGTACGTCAACAACGAAATTGGCGTGATTCAGGACATTTCTGCCATTGGCACCATTTGCCGCGAAAAGGGTGTGATTTTTCACGTCGATGCGGCCCAGGCCACGGGTCGGGTGGCGTTTGATATCAGCAAGATGCCGGTGGACTTGATGAGCCTGACCTCCCACAAAACCTATGGCCCAAAAGGCATTGGCGCCCTGTTTGTGCGACGCAAGCCGCGCATTCGCATCGAGGCGCAAATGCACGGCGGAGGTCATGAGCGCGGTATGCGCTCGGGCACCTTGCCCACGCACCAGATCGTCGGCATGGGTGAGGCTTACCGGATTGCCAAAGAAGAAATGGCCGCTGAACTGGTCAAGATCCAGGCCCTGCATGACCGCATGCTCGCGGGCTTGAAAGACGTGGAGCAGGTGTTCATCAATGGCCACCTGACACAGCGCGTGCCACACAACCTGAACATGAGTTTCAACTACGTTGAAGGCGAGTCCCTGATCATGGGCATCAAGGGGCTGGCTGTTAGCAGCGGTTCGGCCTGTACTTCGGCCAGTTTGGAGCCAAGTTATGTGCTTCGCGCCCTGGGCCGCAGCGACGAACTGGCGCACAGCAGCCTGCGCATGACGATTGGCCGCTGGACCACCGAAGAAGAAATTGACTACGCGGTGGCCACCATCAAGGAAAACGTGGCGCGTCTGCGTGAACTCAGTCCGTTGTGGGACATGTACAAGGACGGCATTGACATCAGCACCATCCAGTGGGCTGCTCATTGAACACTCCCGTGCGGCTTGCGCCGCTCCCCCTCAAGGGGGCGATGCCAGTGGCCCGGCAAAGCTGGTTCCACGGCATCCCTGGCGAAGGCAGCGTATCAGTGAAATATTTGAAGGAGAATCAAAATGGCATATTCTGAAAAAGTGGTGGACCACTACGAAAACCCCCGCAACGTGGGCTCTTTTGACAAGGGTGACGACTCGGTCGGTACCGGCATGGTGGGTGCACCGGCCTGCGGCGACGTGATGAAGCTGCAGATCAGGGTGAACCCTGAAACTGGTGTGATTGAAGACGCACGCTTCAAGACCTATGGCTGTGGCTCGGCCATTGCCTCTTCATCACTGGTCACCGAGTGGGTCAAGGGCAAGACGCTGGAGCAGGCCTCGGCGCTAAAAAATAGCGAGATCGCAGAAGAACTGGCGTTGCCACCTGTCAAAATTCACTGCTCGATTTTGGCCGAGGACGCCATCAAGGCGGCGGTCAACGACTACCGTCAAAAACACGCCGAAGCACAAACTCACTAGAAACACGCCAGGCCGCCGGTACCCGTGGGTGCCTTGGAGGCCTGTCACCGACCTGGATTGTTATCAAAATGGCTGTGACGCTGACAGAAGCCGCTGCCCGGCATGTGAACCGCTACCTGACCAAACGTGGGCAGGGTGTGGGTGTGCGCCTGGGTGTCAAGACCACCGGATGTTCCGGCATGGCCTACAAACTGGAATACGTCGACGAAATCGGCACGGAAGACATGGTGTTTGAAGGTCATGGAGTCAAGGTGTTGATCGACCCCAAAAGTTTTGCGTACCTGGACGGTACCGAACTGGACTTTGTGCGCGAGGGACTCAATGAAGGTTTCAAGTTCAACAATCCCAAAGAGCGTGACCGCTGCGGCTGCGGCGAGTCTTTTCGTGTTTAAAGCTACTGCGCAGATGCCATGCGTCGTTGCGCAGGATGGGAAAGGAAGGGCCCCATCTCCCTTCCTGTCGAAATCCTCACGTACCCAAAGTACGTTCCGGTTTCTGCGCTCCGTGCGCCTAGCCTGACATCTGCTCGCTACGCTTTCATCCACGAAAAGGTCAGTGACTAAATTGAAATCTCTCCAATCAAATGATTTCGAGCTGTTTGGTCTGGAGCAGCGTTTCAGGCAGGATCGCGCAGAGCTCGACACCCGCTGGAAAGACCTGCAACGTGAGGCGCATCCCGACAAGTTTGCGGCGCAGGGCACGGCGGCTCAGCGCATTGCCATGCAGTGGTCGGTGCGCATCAACGAGGCGTATCAGCGTCTGAAAGACCCGCTCAAGCGTGCCGCTTACCTGTGTGAGTTGCATGGGGCACCGGTGAATGCGGAGAACAACACCGCCATGCCTGCCATTTTTCTGATGCAGCAAATGGAATGGCGCGAAGAACTTGATGATGCCAAAAGCGCAGAAGATTTGGATAAAATCAGTCTCCAGTTCAATCAGGCTAAGCATAAGGTGCTAGAAGAAATAGAGCAATTGCTTGACTTGGCGCAGAACTACCCGGCAGCCGTGGCCCAAGTCAGGGCGCTGATGTTCATTGAGCGTTTTGCGGCTGATGTGGATGCCCGACTGGACCAGCTTGAAGCTTGAGTGAGCCAGAACTTGCGACCAGCCAATGCATCAAGCGATCAGCCTGACTTGACCCCCGCAGCTGCCATTGCGGGCCCCGGATCGTGGTCCGGGGCAGGCCCGATCCGCAATCCATACTTTTCAAACTGAACATGGCTTTACTTCAAATCTCCGAACCGGGGCAAGCGCCCAACCCGCATGAACGGCGCATTGCCATTGGCATTGACCTGGGCACCACCCACTCGCTGGTGGCCAGTGTGCGCCATGGCGTGGCCGAATGTTTGCCGGATGCCCAAGGGCGGGTGATCTTGCCCTCAGTGGTGCGTTACCTGGCCGGCGGTGGGCGGCAGATTGGTGACGATGCGGTGGCCGGCGGCCTGCAAGACCCGGAAAACACCATTGCCTCAGTCAAGCGCTTCATGGGGCGCAGCCTGAAAGACGTGGCCCTGGCTGCCAAGCTGCCGTACCAGTTTGTCGATCATCCCGGCATGCTGGGTATCCAGACCGTGCACGGTGAAAAGTCGCCGGTAGAGGTCAGTGCCGACATCTTGGCCACTTTGCGGTACCGCGCTGAAGACACTTTCAATGACGATGTATATGGCGCAGTGATCACGGTGCCTGCCTACTTTGACGATGCCCAGCGCCAAGCCACCAAAGACGCGGCGCAGCTGGCTGGACTGAATGTGTTGCGTCTCATCAATGAGCCCACTGCCGCAGCCATTGCGTATGGTCTGGATAACGCCAGCGAAGGCATTTACGCCATTTATGACCTGGGTGGCGGCACTTTTGACATCTCCATCCTCCGGCTCACCCAAGGTGTGTTTGAGGTGGTGGCCACCGGTGGCGACTCGGCCCTGGGCGGTGACGACTACGACCACGCCCTGGCCGATTGGGTTCTGGCAAAAACTGGTGCCGGGTCCATGGACAGCGCCAGCCCGGTCGATAAGGCCACCCTCAAAGCCGTGGCCAGGAATTGCAAGGAATGTTTGTCTGCTACAGATTGTGTAGCTTTTGACGCAACCGCAACAAGATCTAGAGTAATTATTGAAGTGAAATGCTCGGATTTTGAGTCTGCCACCAGCGCGCTGACCGCCCGCACCCTGAATGCAGTGCGCAAGGTGTTGCGAGATGCCAAGCTCACCGTGCAGGATGTCAAAGGGGTGGTGATGGTCGGTGGCTCCACCCGAATGCCGCAAATCCAGAAGGCTGTGGGTGATTTTTTTGGTAAAGCCCCGTTGAACAACCTGAACCCCGATGAAGTGGTGGCGCTTGGCGCGGCCATTCAGGCGAATCAGCTGGCGGGCAACAATCCCGGTGGTGATTTGCTGCTGCTGGACGTGATCCCGCTGTCTTTGGGCATCGAGACCATGGGTGGCCTGGCTGAGCGCATTGTGTTGCGCAATGAAACCATCCCAACCGCCAAGGCGCAGGATTTCACCACCTACATTGACGGCCAGACCGCGCTGGCGCTGCATGTGGTACAGGGCGAGCGTGATTTGGTGACGGATTGCCGCAGCCTGGCGCGGTTTGAGTTGCGCGGTATTCCGCCGATGGCTGCAGGTGCAGCGCGTATCCGGGTCACGTTCACGGTGGATGCCGACGGCCTTTTGAGTGTGGCCGCGCGTGAACAGATCAGTGGTGTCGAGGCACAAATCTCGGTCAAACCGTCTTATGGTCTGGCCGATGATCAGATTGCCCGCATGCTGCAGGAAAGCTTCACCACCGCAGAGGCCGACATGCAGGCGCGTGCCGTGACCGAGGCGCGGGTCGATGCCGACCGCATGATTTTGGCCACAGTGAGTGCGCTGAACGCCGACGGTGACCTGCTGGACGACGCCCAACGCAGCGAGATCGACCGCCTGATGCAGGATGTGCAGGCCGCCCGCACGCTCGAAGATGCCAAAACCATTGAAGCCATCACCCTGACCCTTGCCAAAGGCACCGAAGCCTTCGCCGCGATGCGAATGAACCGTGGCATTCAGAAGGCGCTGGCGGGCAAGAACATCGAAACTATCTAACAACCCTGCGGGTCAGAACGCTGTGCGCAACCCATGTGCTCTGATACCAGCTGATTAACAAAGCAACCCATGCCGATCATCAAAATTTTGCCTCATGCGGAATACTGCCCTCAAGGGATCGAGGTGTCGGCCCCCGCCGGTACCTCCATTTGTGAGGCCTTGCTGGACAACCACATCAACATCGAGCACGCGTGCGAGATGAGCTGCGCCTGCACCACCTGCCATGTGATCGTGCGCGAAGGTTTTGAGTCACTGGCGCCATCAGAAGAAAATGAAGACGACCTGCTGGACCAGGCCTGGGGCCTGGAGCCCAACTCGCGCCTGGGTTGCCAAGCCATTCTGACCCAGAAGAATCTGGTGATAGAGATACCCAAATACACCATCAACCACGCCAAAGAGAAACACTGATCCAGCGAGAAACCGCGCCATCCGTCGTTGCCGTGCTCACCGGGCATTGAACCCGGTTGTGCGCGGCGCCTAGCCAGGCGAGGTTATCGCTGGCCAGTGATTAATGATATTGCCAACTTCACTTTGATTCATGCGCCAAATTTTCCTCGACACCGAAACCACCGGCCTGTCTGCCGACAACGGTGACCGCATCATTGAGATTGGCTGTGTGGAGATGTTGCACCGCAAACTCACCGGCAACAACCGCCACTTTTATGTCAATCCGGGGCGTGACAGCCATGACGAGGCGCTCAAGGTGCACGGCATCACCAGCGAGTTCTTGAAGGACAAGCCGAAATTTTCAGAGGTGGCACAAGACCTGCTGGACTACCTGAAAGACGCGCATGTGGTGATTCACAACGCGCCGTTTGACCTGGGCTTCCTGAACATGGAATTTGCCTTGCTGCGTCAGCCGCCGGTGA
>CAISLL010000097.1 GCA_903886165.1 uncultured beta proteobacterium
CATCCAATAAACTACCCGGTGTTGCATCAGGACTTGAGACCACCGTCAGTAGCCCATAGAAAAGAAACCCCATTTTGTCCATCGAGTCGATCCTTCAGGAGGTATTTGGCTACGCCGATTTTCGCGGGCCGCAGCACAACATCATTGAGCACGTCAGCGCCGGTGGCGATGCGCTGGTGCTGATGCCCACGGGCGGCGGCAAAAGCCTGTGTTACCAGATTCCCGCCATTGCCCGGCAGCAGGCCGGGCAGGGCATCACGGTGGTGATTTCGCCGTTGATTGCGTTGATGCATGATCAGGTGGGGGCGCTGCATGAGGCAGGGGTAAGTGCTGCCTATCTGAACTCGACCCTGTCCTTACAGGAAGCGTCAGATACCGAACGGCGCCTGGTGCAGGGCAACATCACCTTGCTGTACGCCGCCCCTGAGCGCATCAACACACTGCGTTTTCTGGCCCAGCTCGATTCACTGTACGAGCGGGGTGCCCTGAGCCTGTTTGCCATCGACGAGGCCCATTGTGTGAGCCAGTGGGGGCACGACTTCCGGCCTGAGTACCGCGCATTGACGGTGCTGCATGAGCGCTACCCGAAGGTACCGCGCATCGCGCTCACCGCCACCGCAGATGCACTGACCCGCGCTGACATCATTGAGCGACTGCAGTTGCAGGACGCACGCTTGTTTGTCAGCAGCTTTGACCGCCCCAACATTCGCTACACCATTGTTGAAAAGCGCGATGCCACCCAGCAGCTGCTGCGTTTCATCCGCGACGAACATCTGGGCGACGCTGGCATCGTTTATTGCCAGTCACGCAAACGGGTGGAAGACATTGCCAATTTGCTGTGCGACGAGGGCATCGCGGCCTTGCCCTACCACGCCGGTCTGGAAACAAAAGTGCGCCAGGTCAATCAGGACCAGTTTTTGCGCACCGAGGGCGTGGTGATGGTGGCCACCATCGCATTCGGCATGGGCATTGACAAGCCTGACGTGCGTTTTGTGGCCCACCTGGACATGCCCAAAAACATCGAGGGCTACTACCAGGAAACCGGCCGTGCCGGGCGTGACGGCCAAGCTGCTGATGCCTGGATGTGTTATGGGCTTCAAGACGTGGTGAACCAGCGTCGCATGATCGACGAAAGCCCGGCCGCTGAAGAATTCAAGCAAGGCTTGCGTGGCAAGCTGGAGGCGCTGCTGACCCTGGCCGAGGCCACAGACTGCCGCCGCGTGCGCCTGCTGGCGTATTTTGACGAAGAAAGTCGGGCCTGCCACAACTGTGACAACTGTCTGAGCCCGCCGGAGGTATGGGATGCCACTGACGCGGCGCGTAAACTGCTTTCCACCATCTACCGCGTGCAGCAAACCAGTGGCATCAGTTTTGGCTCCGGCCATGTGATGGACATCCTGCGCGGCAAAACCACCGACAAGGTGGTGCAATATGGCCATGCTGCGTTGAGCACCTTTGGCATTGGCGCTGACTTGTCGGAAACCCAGTGGCGTGCCGTGCTGCGCCAGTTGATCGCCATCAGCGCGGTGGCGGTGGATGCGCAGGCCTTCAATACCCTGAAACTGACCGGTGCCTCACGCGCCGTGCTCAAGGGCGATGTGCCGGTGCGCCTGCGCGTGTCACTGGCAGCCTCTCTGGGGCGCAAGACCCGGCGCAACACTGTCGGTGCTGCAACCAAGGCGCCGGTGGATCTGAACATGGCGGGCCAAACCCGTTATGCGGCCTTGAAGGCATGGCGTTTTGACGTGGCCAAGGCACACAACTTGCCTGCCTACGTGATTTTTCATGACGCCACGCTGGCTGCCATTGCGCAAAGTGCGCCGCAGTCGTTGGCTGACTTGCAAGGCATCAGCGGCATTGGTGCGCGCAAGCTGGAAGCCTATGGCGCCGCCGTGCTGGCCGTGGTGGCGGGTCATTCGCCGAGCCCGGCTGACCTTGACGCGGACTGGTGAATTTTAGCATTTTAAGCCTCTAGCCCTTTTTATCAAAGGGATTGAAGCTATCAATAATGATTTATTTCAAGTGGCTTGAGGTTTGCCGCCCGGCGCTGGCTGCCCGCTGTGCGCAAACGCCTCGAATGCGGCCAGTGCAATCGGGCGGCTGAAGAAATAGCCTTGGTAGGCATGACATCCAAGGCGTTCCAAAGACTCCCGTTGTGCCTCCAGCTCAACCCCCTCGGCGATCACCGCCAGGCCCATGCTGCCGGCGAGCGCCACGATCATCTTGGCAATGGCGGCATCGTTGGGGTCGGTCAGGATGTTCCTGACAAAACCCTGGTCAATCTTGAGTTGGTCGAGCGGCAAGCGCTTGAGATAAGTGAGCGAGGAATAACCGGTACCGAAGTCATCCAGCGAAAAACCCACGCCTTGCGCCTTGAGCATCGCCATTTTGGCAATAATCTCCTCGACATTGTCGACCAGCAGGCTTTCGGTCAGTTCGAGCTTGAGTTGCCTTGCCGCGGCACCCGTGCGCGCCAGTGTGGCGAGCACCTGCGATACAAAATCAGCCTGCTGAAACTGCTTGGCACTCACGTTCACAGCCAGTGTCAGGTGCGCCATGTCCGGCTGTGCGGCCCAGGTTGCAAGTTGCCGACAGGCGGTTTCAAGCACCCACTGACCGAGCGGCAGGATCAGGCCGGTTTCTTCTGCCAGGGGGATGAACTCAAACGGTGGCACCAGGCCACGCTGCGGGTGCTGCCAGCGCACCAGCACTTCGGCACCCACCAACCGGCCCGCACCTACCACCTGTGCCTGGTAGTGCAGCAAGAATTGATCCTGTTGCACGGCCTCGCGCAGGTCGGCTTCCAACGCCGCCCGAACGGCCACCGCCACCTGCATTTGGGTATCAAAAAAGCGCAGCGTGTTGCGACCGGCCGCTTTTGCCTGGTACATCGCCAGTTCGGCGCGTTTGAGCGGCTCCTCATTGGCTTCGCCGGCGCCGCCGCCAACCAGGGTGATGCCAATGCTGGAGGTGCTGTGGTGCTCGACGCCTCCGATCGGATAACGTTTGCCCAGGGCCTGGCTGATTTTCATGGCCATGTTTTCGGCCTGTGTGGCAGCCTCCACCTTGTTGTGGCTCAGGTCTCCCAGCATCACGGCAAATTCGTCACCGCCAATGCGTGCCACGGTGTCGCCTTTGCGCACGCAGG
>CAISLL010000098.1 GCA_903886165.1 uncultured beta proteobacterium
AGGCCATCGCCCGCAGCGCTGGACCGTTTGGCAAGTTCAGCCAGGCCATGCGGCGCCAGGCAGACCAGATTGCAGTGGTGTCGCGCTTCAAGTTCACGCGTGAAGACACACTGCAAACCAAACTCAGCTCAAACTAATCGGGTGAACTGACCATGACCCTTGACCACTATTGCGTGATGGGCAACCCCATCTCACACAGCCGCTCCCCCTGGATTCACACGCGTTTTGCCGAGCTCACGGGTGAGTTGATCCATTACGACAAACGCGAAATCCCGCTGGACCAACTTAGTTCCAGCGTGCACGCCTTCATCGCCGAGGGCGGGCGTGGCTGCAACATCACCGTGCCGTTCAAGTTTGAAGCCGCCGCCCTGGCCACACACACCAGCGAACGTGGTTTGCTGGCGCAGGCCTGCAATGTGCTGACCTTCAAGAACGGACAGATCCTGGCCGACAACACTGACGGCATCGGCCTGGTGGATGACATTGAACACAACGCCGGTCGGCCACTGAAAGGCCTGCGGCTGCTGCTGATTGGCGCAGGCGGTGCCGCCGCAGGTGTGCTGGGGCCGCTGATCAACGCCCAACCTGCGCAGATCACCGTGGCCAACCGCACACTGCACAAGGCAACCGAACTGGTGACGCGCCATCACACCCTGGCATCACTACAAAAAACAGAGCTTTTTGCGCATGATTTAAAAGGGCTAGAAGGTGATTTTGATGTCGTTATCAACGGCTCCGCCAGCAGCCTCAGTGGCGCCGGTGTTCCGGTGCCTGCAAGTGTGCTGAAACCCGGCGCCCTGGCCTACGACATGATGTACGGCCCCGGCGCCCAAGGCTTCATGGACTGGGCGCGCGCCCACGGTGCCGTGCCGCGCGACGGCCTGGGCATGTTGGTGGAACAAGCGGCCGAGGCCTTTTTGATCTGGCGCGGCGTGCGTCCACCTGCGTCCCAGGTGCTGGCCGAATTGCGCAAGCTCGCGGGCTGACACCATGAAACCTGTGTTGCGCTGGCTCGCCTTGGTGGCCCTTGGGCTGCTGCTGCTGCAGCTTTTTTTTGTGGCACGCATTGCAACCATGCTCGTCATTGACCCACAGTCCACCACCTTTGAGCGCTCTGAAGCCTGGCGTGTGGTCACTGAAAAAGGCGAACTGCGCTGGCGTCAGCAGTGGATGTCGTATGACCAGATCTCCAACCACCTCAAGCGCGCCGTGATTGCCAGCGAGGACGACGGGTTTGCCAACCACGACGGCGTCGACTGGAATGCTATTGAAAAGGCCTGGCAAAGGAATGCCAAAGCCGAAGAGTTGACCGCCAGGGCAGAGGCCCAGCAAGCCAGAATTGACAGCAAAAACAGCGGCAAAGGGGCGACCGCTGCCCCTGCCAAGCCTGCCGCAACTGCAAAACCAGTCAAGCCACCCAAGGTGGTGGGTGGCTCCACCATCACCCAGCAACTGGCTAAAAACCTGTTCTTGTCCGGTGAACGCACGTTGCTTCGAAAGGGACAGGAATTTGTGCTGACACTGCTGCTGGAAACGATGCTGGACAAACAGCGCATTTTCGAGATTTATCTCAACAGCGTGGAATGGGGCGAAGGCGTGTTTGGCGCCGAGGCTGCTGCCCAGCATTACTTTCGCAAGCCTGCCGCACAGCTCAGCACCTACGAGGCGGCGCGACTGGCCGTGATGCTGCCGCGGCCCAAGTACTTTGAAAAGTTGCCCAATTCAAGCTA
The DNA here is from genome assembly GCA_903886165.1 of uncultured beta proteobacterium. Taxonomy (GTDB): domain Bacteria; phylum Pseudomonadota; class Gammaproteobacteria; order Burkholderiales; family Burkholderiaceae_C; genus Rhodoferax. The sequence continues at coordinate 1,731 of CAISLL010000098.1, forward strand.
TGTGGCAGGGCGCGCTGGGGTGATTGCCCATCGTCTGCAAAGTGCCGAACTGCCATGAGTGACCCGGCCGCAAAACCCCGCCTTAATGCCCGCCTGATGGCGCTGGCATCCCCACTGGCGGCACAGGTGGTCAGCCTGTTTTTGCTGGGCCTGATCCGGGTGCTGACCGGGTCACAGGCGCGCTGGTGGGGCTGCCCACCCAAGGCTGAGCAACGCATTTATTTTGCCAACCACCAAAGCCACGCCGACTTGGTGATGATCTGGGCAGCTTTGCCCAAAGAGTTGCGCCACGGCACCCGCGCGGTGGCGGCGCGCGACTACTGGACCAAAACCCCATTCAAGCAATGGATCACCTCTGCCGTGTTCAACGTGATTTATGTCTCTCGCGAGCGTCAGGCTGATGAAGACCCGCTGGAGCCGCTGATCGACGCGCTGCAAACCGGCGACTCGCTGATTTTGTTCCCTGAAGGCACGCGTGGCCACCTGGAAGAGCCGCAGTCCTTCAAAGCCGGGCTCTATAACCTGGCGCTCAAATTTCCGCAAATCGAGCTGATTCCAGCGTGGATCGCCAACATACAGCGCGTCATGCCCAAGGGTGAAGTGGTGCCGGTGCCAGTGCTGTGCTCGGTAACTTTTGGTGCGCCCATGCAGTTGCAGCCCGGCGAAGAAAGGCAGGCGTTTCTGCAGCGCGCGCGAAGCGCCGTGATCGCCCTGCGCGACATCTGAAAGCGGCCGATGTACCAGACCCTGAAGAACCTCAACGCGGTCCAGCAAGTGGGTGTCATGTTCACCATCGTGTTTGGCTTGCTGCTGCTGGCCTCCCTCGGTCTTTTTCTGCTGTCCATGCGCGAGCACGACGATGCCCATTCAGAGCAGGCACACCAGGACCGTCTGGCTGATTTGGGCGACCTGCTACGCACCAGCTGGCTGCTGATTTTTGTCTTCTGGCTGGCCTGGCTGGCCGGTGACGTGACCCGGCTGGTGCTGTTTGCCCTGGGGTCTTTTTTTGCACTGCGTGAATTTCTGACGCTATCCCCCACGCGCCGGGGCGACCACCGTGGTCTGGTGCTGGCTTTTTTTGTGGTGCTGCCATGCCAGTATGTGCTGGTGGGCACCGAACACTTCAACCTCTTCACCGTGTTCATCCCCGTCTATGTGTTTCTGGCACTGCCAGTGGCGAGTGCGCTGGCCAACGACCCAACGCGTTTTCTGGAGCGCAACGCCAAGCTGCAGTGGGGCATCATGGTGTGCATTTACGGCATGAGCCATGTGCCGGCGCTGTTGCTGCTGAACTTCCCCAAATACAACCAGAAAAACGCCTTTCTGGTGCTGTTTCTGGTACTCGTCGTTCAAACCTGCATGGTCACCCAGCACCTGGTGGCGCGCAAGATGCTGCACCCGCCGGCCGCGCCCCAGATCAGCCGCAGCTTTACCTGGCACAGCTGGAGCTGTGGCATGGCAGCCGGCAGTCTGCTCGGGGCACTCCTGGCCGGCATCACGCCATTTGTGCCAGGACAGGCCTTTGCCTTGTCGTTTGTGGCGTGTGCGGCTGGCTCACTTGGCCACCTGGTCATGAAAGCCCTGAAACGCGACCGCGGCATTCCGATCTGGCGCGGCGCCACCAAGGGGGTCACAGGTGCCGGCGGCATGCTGGACCGCATTGACTCGCTGTGTTTTGCGGCCCCCGTGTTTTTTCACTCGGCTCGATGGTATTTTGGGCTGTAGCCCTTATAGATAATACGTGTATCGCTATTTATTTTATTTATTCATGAGTGACCTCAAACGATGAGAATCCTGGGCATTGACCCCGGCTTGCGCACCACCGGTTTTGGCCTGGTGGACGTGGAGGGCTCCGTGCTGACCTATGTGGCCAGCGGCACCATCAGCACCACCCACATCGAAAAAGACCAGTTGCCAGCGCGGCTGAAGGTGTTGTTTGACGGCATCCGCGAGGTGGTGGCGCGGTATGAGCCCGACGCGGCATCGGTTGAGATTGTGTTTGTCAATGTCAACCCGCAGTCCACCCTGCTGCTGGGTCAGGCGCGCGGCGCGGCTGTCACGGCGCTGGTGGCCAGTGAGCTGCCAGTGGCGGAATACACCGCACTGCAAATGAAACAGGCCGTGGTGGGTTATGGTCGGGCCGACAAGACCCAGATTCAGGAGATGGTGCGCCGCCTGCTCGCCCTGCCCGGCTTGCCCGGGCCGGATGCGGCTGATGCGCTGGGCCTGGCCATCACCCACGCCCATGCCGCCAATTCAATTGCCAGGCTGGCCTTGGCCAAAGGCCTTGGCGCTGCGCAAAACCAGACACAAAAGGCCGCCTACAAGGCCGGGCGCAGCCGCTGAAGCAGCAACCCGCCAGCAGGTCTACACCACGCGTTCCAGGATCAGTACAGTGAAAAAACCGAATGCAGACAGCAGCGCCCACTTCAGAATGATCCAGCCGTAGCGCTTGAAACGCGGGTCGCCGGTGCCGGCGTAAAAACCAAACGACACCAACGCGCCCAACAGCATCAACAAGACCAGCCAGCGAAACAGCAGCATGGAGAACCTTTTGTGGAACTACCAGGCTCGCGCCAGTTGCGCGAAACCCTTGGGTGCCAGCTTTTCGTTGTCAAACGTCACCAAGTCCCAGGCCTCGGGCTGGTTCAACAACTCGCGCAGCAACAAATTGTTGAGCGCATGGCCAGAGCGAAACGCGCTGTAGCTGGCCAGCAGCGGCTTGCCCACCAAATACAGGTCACCCATGGCGTCCAGAATCTTGTGTTTGACAAACTCGTCGTCATACCGCAGGCCACCGGCGTTGAGCACCTTGTAGTCGTCCATCACAATGGCGTTATCAAGGCCGCCACCCAGCGCCAGGCCATTGGCGCGCATCATTTCCACGTCTTTGGTGAAACCAAAGGTGCGAGCCCGCGCGATGTCCCTGGAATAGGAGTCTGTGCTCATGTCAAACAACACACGCTGGCCGGTGGCGTCTACCGCCGGGTGGCTGAAGTCGATCTCAAAGCTGAGCTGGTATCCGTGGTAGGGCACCAGGCGCGCCCATTTTTCAGTGTGGCCCTGGCCCAGGCGCACTTCCACGGGTTTGAGCAGGCGCATGAAGCGCCTTGGCGCGTTCTGGAACTCAATGCCCGCACTTTGCAGCAGATACACAAAGGATGACGCTGAGCCGTCCAGAATCGGGACCTCCTCGGCGGTGATATCGACATACAGGTTGTCTACGCCCAGACCGGCACACGCGGACATCAGGTGCTCCACTGTATGCACCTTGGCATCGCCACTTGATATGGTGGAGGCCATGCGGGTGTCGGTCACCGCCAGGGCGGACACCGCAATGTCCACGGGCGCTGGCAAATCGACCCGACGAAACACAATGCCGGTGTCTGGCTGAGCCGGGCGCAAGGTGATTTCAACGCGCTGGCCGCTGTGCAAGCCAACACCAACGGCGCGGGTCAGGGTTTTGAGGGTTCGTTGTTTGAGCACGGGGCGGATTTTACGTTCTCCGGCTTCATCTGCCGCGTTCACCATTGAAGACCGGTGAAGCCATTCTTTCGCCATCCATCTGTCTCCTATATTTGACTTATGAGTAATCACCGTGACCTTTGCTCGCGTTCCCGGTGTTTATTGCACAATACAGAAACAGGTGTTTGCAAGTCGTACCTATTCGGAGTTCATCATCATCCATCGTCATGTCTGAATCAAGCCAACAGATCAGCACCTTGCATTGCCTGCTGTTGACCGACGTGGTAGACAGCACAGAGATGGCGCATACGCTGGGTGACAGAGAGATGGCGCGTCATTGGGCGGCACACGACCGTGCTGCGCGCGACTTGCTACCCGTTTGGAACGGGCGGGAAATCGACAAAACTGACGGCGTGCTGATCATGTTCGACAGCGTGGCAGATGCGGCTGGTTATGCGCTGGCTTACCACCGTGCATTGGAAGCACTCGGTTTACCGTTCAAGGCGCGTGTGGGCTTGCATTTTGGCTCAGTGACCTTGCGTGCCAACAGTCCCGCCGATGTGGCTTTGGGCGTCAAACCCTTTGATGTTGAAGGGCTGGCAACGCCAGTCACCGCGCGTGTCATGGCAGTTGCGCTTGCAGGGCAGACTTTGATGTCGCAAGATGCGCGGGCGCAATGGAGAGGCAACGACATGCGTGTCGTGTCACACGGCCATTGGCGGCTCAAGGGCCTGCCAGAGCCCATTGAGTTATGGGAGGTCGGCGACGCCACCTCGCCATTCATGCCGCCGCCCGACCACCCCAAAGCTTACCGCGTGGTGCGACAGGGTGAAACCTGGCAACCAGTGCGTGACGTGCGACACAATGTGCCCGCTGAACGAGATTGCTTTGTTGGGCGGCACGAACCCCTCCTGGCGCTGGCCAATAAGTTTGAAGCCGGTGCAAGATTGGTATCAGTCCTCGGCATAGGAGGGATTGGCAAGACCAGATTTGCCACGCGCTTTGCCTTGACATGGTTGGGTGAGTTTCCTGGTGGTGTGCTGTTTTGTGATTTATCACAGGCTCGCAGCCTCGATGGAATTTTGTTGGCTGTTGGTCAAAGCCTGGGTATTGGTTTGAACAACAATGACCCGCTGGCTCAAATCACGCAGGCCATCGCCAGTCGCGGAAAGTGCCTGGTTATTTTGGACAATTTCGAACAGGTCGCCCGGCATGCTGAAGCAACAGTGGGTGCCATGCTTAACCGTGCTCCGCTGGCGAGCTTTTTGGTAACCACGCGGGAAGTCCTTGGGGTGGTTGGTGAGGAAGTTCTGGCACTGGCCCCACTGCAGCGCGACGATGCCATGACATTGTTTGCGCGTCGAGCGGCGTCCGCAAAACAGGATGTACGACTCAGCGAAGCTGATCGTTTGACGCTTCAGAAACTGGTCAGCATGCTTGATGGATTGCCCCTGGCCATTGAGCTGGCGGCGGCACGTACGCGGGTGATGTCACCGGATGATTTGCTGACACGCATGAATGAGCGTTTTAACTTGTTGTGGTCACGTTCAGGTCGACAAGACCGCCAGGCCACTTTGCGCGCTGCGTTTGACTGGTCATGGGATTTGTTGACCCTTTCAGAGAGGGCGGCGCTCGCACAACTCTCTGTGTTTGAAGGTGGGTTCACCCTGCAGACGGCACAAGCAGTGGTGGCGCTGGAGTCTGCTTCAGATTCCATGCTGGTGATGGATGTCATCGGTCTGCTGGTCGATAAGAGTTTTGTTCGATCATTGGGTAATCGGCGATTTGATTTGCTGGAAAGCGTACGCGAATATGCCTCAGAGCACTTGCGTACGACCGGACGCTACAGCGGCAGTGGTGAAAGCGCGGCTATGGCCGCGCAAATGCGCCACTGGTGTTATTTTTCAAGGTTTGATGAGCGTGCCGCGACAGCCGACAGGTGCGTGGAAGTCAATAACTTGGTGGCCGCATGCCAGCGCGCGACCGCGGCAGGAGACACTGAGTCTGCTGTCGGTGCTTTGGTGGGTTCCTGGTTTGTTTTAGGACTGACCGGACCATTTCGTGTCGGCGTTGAACTCGCTGCAAATGTGGCTGCCATGGAGGGTTTGGACAATCGTCAATGTGTCGAAATTAGTTGGGTAACCGCTGGCGCGCTCGGTGGGCTTGGTCAGGCGGCGCAGGCGCGCAACCACCTGGATTCTGGCCTTGAACTGGCATTGGCAACCAATCATGGGACGGGGGAAATCCGTTTGCGCCTGACGATGGCATCACAGCAAATGGCACAGGGACAGTTTGACGAGGCGATGTTGAACCTTGGTCGTGCATTGCC
>CAISLL010000099.1 GCA_903886165.1 uncultured beta proteobacterium
CTTCCCGGCCAATCGAGCTGGCCGCGCTCTTGAATAACTGCTCGCCTGCCGACGTACGTCGCCCCCCACCGCCCCCCAATATGCTTCCAAGACCAGAGCTGATGCTGTCGAACATGCCACCGCCTTGTGCTGCGGGGGCTTTCGCCGTACTGGCGGACTGGCTGTCGGCTTGAGTGGCGCGGGCGGCGGCATGTCCCTTGAGTTTTTCGTAAGCCGAGTCGCGGTCCAGCGTTTTTTCATAGACGCCAGCCACGATGGACTCGGACAGCAACACTTGCCGTTGCGCAGGCGTGATCGGCCCGATCTGGCTCGCCGGGGGCAGCACATAGACACGTTCGGTGGGGCAGGGGCGGCCCTTTTCATCCAGAAAACTCACCAGCGCCTCACCCACGCCCAGTTCGGTAATTGCTGCGCCCACGTCCAGCGGTGGGTTGGGGCGCATGGTGTCGGCGGCCGATTTCACCGCTTTCTGGTCTCGCGGGGTAAAGGCGCGCAGGGCGTGCTGCACCCGGTTACCGAGTTGGGCCAGCACCGAGTCAGGGATGTCAAGCGGGTTTTGCGTCACAAAATACACGCCCACACCTTTGGAGCGCACCAGGCGCACCACCAGTTCAATGCGCTCGATCAGCACCTTGGGCGCGTCGTTGAACAGCAGGTGCGCTTCGTCAAAGAAAAACACCAGTTTGGGTTTTTCCAGGTCGCCCACCTCGGGCAGATTCTCAAACAGTTCGCTCAGCATCCACAGCAAAAACGTGCTGTAGAGCCGGGGCGAATTCATCAGCTTGTCAGCCGCCAGGATGTTGACCATGCCGCGCCCGGCGCTGTCGGTTTGCATGAAGTCGTCGATGTTGAGCATCGGCTCACCAAAGAACTTGTCGCCGCCCTGCTGGTCAATCTGCATCAGGCCGCGCTGAATGGCGCCAATGCTGGCGGCACTCACATTGCCGTATTCGGTGGTGAACTTGCTCGCGTTGTCGCCCACATGCTGGCACATGGCGCGCAGGTCTTTCATGTCCAGCAGCAGCATGCCGTTGTCGTCGGCAATCTTGAACACCAACTGCAGCACGCCGGCCTGGGTCTCGTTCAGATTCAGCATGCGTGCCAACAGCAGCGGGCCTAGGTCGCTCACGGTGGCGCGCACCGGGTGGCCTTGTTCGCCAAACACATCCCACAGCGTGGTGGAAAAGGCGCCGAATTCAGGCGTCGGCAGTCCCCTTTCCGCAATGATTTTTGACAGTTTGGGTGTCGCCACACCGGTTTGCGAAATGCCGGTCAGGTCACCCTTGATGTCGGCCATGAACACCGGCACGCCTAGCTTGGAGAAACCCTCGGCCATGGTCTGCAGCGTGATGGTTTTGCCGGTGCCGGTGGCGCCGGTGATGAGACCGTGGCGATTCGCCTTGTCAGGGTGCAGCAGGCATTGGGTCTGGCCGTGCTGGGCAATCAGGATGGGCTCAATCATGTCAACCTCAAAAAGTACAATCGAGGCAGTAGCGTAACGAACTTTTGAAGGATTTCACGTGGCAGGACACAGTAAATGGGCCAATATTCAGCACCGCAAAGGCCGTCAGGACGAAAAGCGCGGCAAGATCTGGACCCGCATCATCCGTGAAATCACGGTGGCGGCACGTGCCGGTGGCGGTGATTTGTCCATCAACCCGCGCCTGCGCCTGGCCATTGACCGGGCCAAAGCCGCCAACATGCCGGCCGACCGCATCAAGTACAACATCGACAAGGCCACCGGCTCGCTGGACGGCATCAGTTACGAGGAAATTCGCTACGAAGGTTATGGCATTGGGGGCGCGGCCATCATTGTCGACACCATGACAGACAACAAGGTGCGCACCGTGGCTGAAGTGCGCCACGCGTTTTCCAAATACGGCGGCAACATGGGCACGGAGGGCTCGGTGGCGTTCCAGTTCAAGCATTGCGGCCAGATCATTTTTGCGCCGGGCGTGAGTGAGGACAAGGTGATGGAAGTCGCACTGGAAGCAGGTGCAGAGGATGTCATCAGTGACGACGACGGCGCCATTGAAGTGATCACGGCGGTCGTCGACTTTGAAGTTGTCAAGAACGCCCTGGAAGCGGCAGGACTGACGCCCGACGCATCGGAGGTGACCATGCGCCCGGAAAACCCGATTGAAGTGACCGGCGACGAAGCCACCCGCATGCAGAAACTGCTGGACGCGCTGGAAGATCTGGACGACGTTCAGGCGATTTATCACAACGCTGAACTTGACTCCGACGCGCTATGAAAATTCTTGTCATTGGCGGCGGTGGCCGTGAACACGCCCTGGCCTGGAAACTGGCGCAATCCCCAAAATCCCACAAGATTTACCTGGCACCCGGCAATGGTGGCACCGCGATTGATCCGCGCTTTGAAAACGTCAACCTCGCCGATGTGGCTGAATTGACTGCCTGGGCAGTTGCACAAAAGATCACCCTCACCGTGGTCGGGCCGGAGGTGCCGCTGGCTGCCGGTGTGGTGGACGAGTTTCGCAAGCACGGTCTGCGGGTGTTCGGCCCGACCAAGGCCGCAGCTCAACTGGAAAGCTCCAAGGCATTTTCCAAAGCCTTCATGAAGCGCCACAGCATTCCCACGGCCGAGTACGAGACTTTCACCGACCCGGTGCTGGCTCATGCCTACATTGACCAAAAAGGCGCGCCGATTGTGGTCAAGGCCGACGGTCTGGCCGCAGGCAAAGGCGTGGTGGTGGCGTTGACCCTGTCGGAAGCCCACGAGGCCGTCGACTTCATGCTGCTCGATAACACGCTGGGCGTGAGCCACAACGCAGGTGGCGCGCGCGTGGTGATTGAAGAATTCCTGCAGGGCGAAGAAGCCAGCTTCATTGTGATGGTGGATGGCAAAAACGTGTTGCCACTGGCCACCAGCCAGGACCACAAGCGCTTGCTCGCGGGTGACCTGGGCCCCAACACCGGCGGCATGGGGGCGTATTCGCCGGCACCGGTGGTGACACCTGACGTGCATGCCCGCGCCATGCGCGACATCATTTTGCCGACTGTGCGCGGCATGGAAAAAGACGGCATTCCATTCACCGGCTTTCTTTACGCGGGTTTGATGATTGATGCCCAGGGCAAGCCCAAAACCCTTGAATTCAACTGCCGCATGGGCGACCCTGAAACCCAGCCGATCATGATGCGCCTGAAAACCGATCTGGTCGATGTGATGATGGCTGCCACCGAGCCCGGGCCCCATGGCAAGCTCGACCAGATTGAACTGCAATGGGACCGCCGCACGGCCTTGGGTGTGGTGCTGGCCGCACACGCTTACCCGTTGACAGCGCGCAAGGGTGATGTGATCACCGGCATTCCCAAGGAAACTGACGATGCCTGCGTGTTCCATGCCGGCACGGCCTTGAAGGACGGTCAATTGCTTACCTCGGGTGGCCGGGTGTTGTGTGTCACCGTGTTGGCTGACAACGTGCGTCTGGCGCAGCAGCGCGCCTATGAAGTGACCGCCGGCATTTCTTTTGACGGCATGCAGTACCGCAACGACATTGGCCACCGCGCCGTGAAGGGCAACGGGCCATGACGGCAAACAACTCAGCCACGCAGGTTGTGGGCACCTATTTGCAGGGACTGCAGGCGCGCATCACCGCGGCCATTGCCGAACTGGATGGCGCCGCGTTTCTGGTTGATGCGTGGCAAAAGCCAGCCGGTGAGATGCTGCAAGGCCGTGGCATCACCCAAATTCTGGAAGGTGGCGCGGTGTTCGAGCGTGCCGGTTGCGGGTTTTCGCATGTGACCGGCCCCAAGCTGCCACCTTCTGCCACACAACACCGCCCCGAGCTGGCAGGTGCGCCGTTTGAAGCCATGGGCGTGTCGCTGGTGTTTCATCCGCGCAACCCCTATGTGCCCACGGTGCACATGAATGTGCGCATGATTTCCGCCAGGGCGCCCGATGGCCGTGAGGTCTGCTGGTTTGGCGGTGGCATGGACCTGACGCCTTATTACGGCTTTGAGGAAGATGCGGTGCATTTTCACCAAACCTGCAAAACCGCGTTGCAGCCCTTTGGCGACGACAAATACCCGCGTTTCAAGACCTGGTGTGACGAGTATTTTTACCTCAAGCACCGCAGTGAGCAGCGCGGCATTGGTGGCGTGTTTTTTGACGATTTTTCTGAGCTTGGCCCGGACCAAAGCCTGGCCATGATGCAGGCAGTGGGGGATTCGTTTCTGGGGGCCTATTTGCCGACTGTGTTGCGCCGCAAAGACATGCCCTATGGTGAGCGGGAGCGTGCGTTCCAGTTGTACCGGCGCGGCCGTTATGTGGAA
>CAISLL010000100.1 GCA_903886165.1 uncultured beta proteobacterium
AATGTGCTGCGCCTGACCGCCCCCAACCCCAGCGCCATGACCGGCCCCGGCACCAACAGCTACCTGGTGGGCGACCCCGACACCGGCTTCATCGCGATTGACCCCGGCCCGGCCGATGCCGAACACTTAGGCAAACTCTGGCGCGCAGCAGGCGGCGACATCCGCATGATTGTCTGCACCCACTCACACCCGGACCATTCACCTGGTGCCAAATCACTGCAGGCGATGTGCAAGGGCACACCGCCGATTCTGGGCCTGCCAAGTGCCGACACGGCGCGCGCCCACAGCGCCTTTGTGCCTGACCGGTCACTTCAAAATGGAGAGCTACTCACGCTTATTCAACAAGGTTCAGAGGCTTATTTGTCATATAAGACTAGCCACACCCTGCAAATCATCCATACACCTGGCCACGCCGCCAACCACCTGTGTCTGGTGTTGCTGGAAGACGGGCTGCTGTTCAGCGGTGACCACATCCTGAATGGCAGCACCACGGTGATTGACCCGCCCGATGGAGACATGACCGACTACCTGAACTCGCTGGACCTGCTGAGCAGCGCCTGCAACGACCATCACATCCAGTACATCCTGCCTGCGCACGGTTACGTGATCGGCGGGCCGGACGGCGAGGCCCGGGATGCCATTGCCCGGCTCAAATCACACCGACTGCAGCGCGAAGCCAAAGTGATGGCTGCCATGCAGGCGCAGCCCTACGGCACGCTGGATGACTGGCTGCAAGTGGTTTACGACGATGTGCCGCCACGCATGTGGCCGGTGGCCAAACGCTCGCTGATGGCGCATGTGGCGCGGATTGAGTCAATGGTCGGCTGACCACGCATCCATTCACATGGCGTCAAGACGACTTCTTCGCGGCCAGCATTGTCTTCAAGTCAGCAAACGGGTTGAAGGTCGTGGGCGGCAAGACGTTGCCGGTATCACTGCGTCCCTCCATATCTTTGAGCTTGGAATGCTCGTTTTCGTGGCAGTACGTGCAGAGCAGCTCCCAATTACTGCCATCAGACGGGTTGTCGTGGTGGTTATTGTTCTTGTGATGCACTTCCAGCAATGGCAGATTGGCATGATCGAACGTACGCGCACAGCGCCCGCAGACCCAGGGAAACAGTTTTAACGCTTGTGCCCGGTAACCCTGCTCCCTTTTTTCAGCGCTAGATCGCGCCTCAAGGACAAGACGATCAAGACGTTCGTTGTTTGGTGCCATTGCCAGCCACTGCCTTTCAGTTGAGGAAATACCGTTCAGGTTACGACGAAATCCGACCGTGCGTGTGCCGATGTTTGTGAGAGACGCTCAGGACGCGCGAAAAATGGCGATCAAGTGCGGTTTTTAGGTGTCAGGCGGTCAAACTGAACGTCAGCAATAGACCGAAACGTGGACCCGTTTCGCAGCGCAAGCTGACATTCAGGCGCATGGCCTACTGGGCTGCAGTTCAGACCAACCAAAAGGTCGAAAGACGTTAACTCGTTTACCAAATTTTGCCAAGAAGAAGGGTGACAGGATTAAAAAGGATGGAATTGACTTCAACCTCATGCAGAATTGACCTGCAAACCTTGGTGGCATGTGGCTAACCGATCGCACGCCCGTGCACCGCAAGGAAACTGTCTAAACCACGTCCAGGAACTCTGCCCCCCTTGCGCCAAGTCATCCACACCACGCCGGCTGAAGAGACCGTCAAGACACTCGACCAGTTCAAGGTGCAGAGCAGGAAAAAAGTAAAGTCATGAGCCTTCACGGCCGCCTCGACGGCACCGTGACCAAACAGTAACCGCACGTCAGTTTGCCAACTTGGCGGCCTCTGAGTGGCCGTTTTTGCTTGCCAGATCGCCCGAACCACAAACTTTGCGCTACGATTCCGAACCTGAACCATCCTTCGT
>CAISLL010000101.1 GCA_903886165.1 uncultured beta proteobacterium
CTGGATGCCACGGTGGTCAACATGCGCTGGGCCAAACCCCTCGATGTTGAATTGCTGCTGCAAGTGGCTGCCACCCACGAGGCCCTGGTCACTCTGGAAGATGGCGCTGTGGTGGGAGGTGCGGGCAGTGCCGTTCTGGAAGCGCTGGCTGCGGCAGGTGTTGCCAAACCGCTGCTGCAGTTGGGCCTGAGTGATACCTTCATCGAGCATGGTGACCCGGCAAAACTGATGGCCTTGCAAGGTCTGGATGCGAGGGGTATTGAAGCCTCGGTTCGGCAACGTTTTGCTGCCCCTGTGTGAAATTTTTTGACAGGCCTTGTGAATAAAAATGGAGCTATCTCAGGTAACACTTGCGAAAGACTGACTTGGCTCTGAAATGGCTTGATTTACAAGGGAAAACCCGATGCTTGATGCAAGGCACGCTCCCTAGAATACGCCGTGACTCATTTCAGTCAACGCCTTGCTAACCCGCGTGGCGAAGTACTCAATCAACAACCCCAGGAGTAAATCAATGGATCGTCGTTCCCTCATCAAAAACGCTGGTATTGCCGGCGTGTTGGCCGCTGGTGCTGCACCAGTTGTGCATGCCCAGGGCGCAGCTATCCGCTGGCGTCTGGCTTCGAGCTTTCCCAAGGCACTCGACACCATTTTTGGTGCCGCTGAAACATTTGCCAAGAAGGTCGGTGAAATGTCCGGCGGCAAATTCACCATCACCGTGCACTCCGGTGGTGAGTTGATGCCTGCGTTTGGTGTGGTTGATGCAGTGAAAGACGGCACGGTTGAAATGGCCCACACTGCGCCTTACTACTTCTTCGGCAAGGATGAAACCTTCGCCATCGGTTGTGCAATTCCTTTTGGCCTGAACAGCCGCCAGATGACGGCCTGGATGTACCAGGGCAACGGCGGCAAGCTGATGCGCGAGTTCTATGCCAAATACAACATGGTGAATTTCCCCATGGGCAACACTGGCGCGCAAATGGGTGGCTGGTACCGCAAGGAAATCAAGTCAGTCAAGGACATCAAGGGCATGAAAATGCGCATTGGTGGTTTTGCCGGCAAGGTGCTTGAGCGCATGGGCGGCGTGCCACAAAACATTCCTGGCGGTGAAATCTACACCGCGCTGGAAAAAGGCACGATTGACGCGGCCGAGTGGGTGGGTCCGTATGACGACCAGAAGCTGGGCTTCAACAAGGTGGCGCCGTTTTACTACTACCCAGGCTGGTGGGAAGGTGGTCCACAGCTTGACCTGTTCATCAACAACAAGGCCTTTGAAGGTCTGTCACCCGAATACAAGGCCATTGTCGAAGCTGCAGCCGCCTATGCACACACCGAAATGCAAGCCAAGTACGACGCCCGCAACCCGGGTGCCCTGAAGGCATTGGTGGGTCAAAAGGTCAAGGTCTTGCCTTTCCCCAAAGACGTGCTCGACCTGGCCTTCAAGGAGTCCATGGCGCTGTACGAAGAAGTGGGCGCAAAGAACGAAAACTGGAAGAAGGTCTACGCAGACTACTCTGCCTTCCGCAGGGATCAAAACCTGTGGTTCCGCTTCACTGAGGCCAAATACGACAGCTTCATGCAGTCGCAAAAGCTGTAAACAAAGCGCGTATCCCGTGCTCCCAAAAAACCCCGCATTGCGGGGTTTTTTTGTGGAGCTGAGCATGCTGCGCACTAAAGTTCATGCAGCGGCCGTTACAACAATTTCAATCTTCCACTCGGATTTGGCAAGCGCTGCTTGAACAGTCGCGCGTGGTGGTGTGTGACCGGGTACCACCCACGCATCCCACACCAGGTTCATGCCTGCAAAATCGGCTAGGTCAGCAAGAAAAATCTGCGCCATCAAAATCTTTCGTTTGTCACTGCCAACCTGTGCCAGCAATGCGTCGACCGCAGCAAGCACTTGTTCAGTTTGGCTGCGGATGTCCCCGTTACCGTTAGCTGCTACCTGACCAGCCAGGTAAACCGTACCGTTGTGCACAGCGACCTCTGACATCCTGGGGCCGATTTCCAAGCGTTTGATTGTTGATTTTTCCATGGGTATCAAATTAGAGAGTTGAATGGAGGTAATTGATCATCGTGATGAAGTCGAAAACCGGTAACCCAGTCTGGTTGCGAATGGCGACTGAAAATGGTGGCAAATCGGTGCATTCCAACACAAAGGCCCGAATGTTGGGGTTTTGCTTCAAGGCATTGAGTGCGGTGCCGATAACCTCACGCTCAATCACTTGGAGGTCAACTTCGGCCTCGGGATCCGTGAATATGGTGTTCCATGCCTGGCAAGCTTCGAGCCCACAAATGTGCAGGCCAGACGCGTTGGCAATCCCAACCGAGGTCAGATGCTCTGCTCGCAAGGCGTTCGCTTGAGCCGTAAGAATGCAAATCTCGCTGGCAGGCCCGTGCATTTGCTGGACCAAAGGCACTTGCAGCAAACTGGAGGAAAAAACTGGCACGTGCACCGCCGCCGCCAGTTCCCTCTGAAAGATGGCGTTGAAGCCACAACTGGTGGTGATGGCCTTGATCCCGTCCGCCACCATGCCCCTGGCATCGTCAATCATGGTACGCAAAACCGCAGGATCGGGGTTTTCAAGAATGGTATGAACGTTGGCACCCAATACCGGACACAGTCTCACCGGATAGCTGTAAGACGCTGGATTGGTGCTGTTGCCTACCAGCGTTTCCAGTTGCATCAGCCCCTTGGGCACCCGACCTCTTTCCCAGCACAGGATGCCGATCTTTGGGGCATCGGAAGGCTTGGATGCGTATTTTGTCATCGACATTGCTTTCGAGTCATGGGATCAAGCTCAGGCATCCTAAAACCGGTCAATGCGGTAGGGTGTCATGTCAACAGAATCGGTGCGACCACTTACCATGTTGGCTAGCCACTGCGCTGTGATGGCCGACATGGTCAGCCCCAGGTGACCGTGCCCAAACGCATAAAACACATTCTTGCAGCGCGGTGAGCGGCCGATTACCGGCAAAGAATCCGGCGTGGACGGGCGAAACCCCATCCACTCTCGCTGCACCGTTTGCCTGGCAACACCAGGCAGAACTTTGCGCGCAAATGGCAGTATTGCGCGGATGCGCCGGTAATCCGGTGGCGCGTCCAGGCCTGCCAACTCATCAATGCTGACAATCGAGATGCCGTCATGCATGGGCGACAAAACGCAATGATTCTCCGGGAAGCACACGGGGCGTTGCAGCAAGTCCGCGCCAGTGGATTGAAGCGAAATATGGTAGCCGCGCTCGGTGTCCAGGCACACCTTGTCGCCCACTTGGCTAGCGAACTGTTTGGACCAGGCCCCAGCTGCGACCACCACTGCATCAAACTGGCGAGTAAGCTGGCCAGTGGCAATGGCTACACCGCCACTCTCAAGTGGCCTGACTTCGAGCACCTTTTCGCGCAGGTGCAGTGCGCCACGTTGACGTGCACCGTCAAAGTAGGTTTGACTCAAGGCCAGCGGGTAATTGACAAAACCGCTGTCAGGTTGAAACAGCCCACAGGTATAGGCGTCAGGATCGATATGGGGCTCCAGCTCAGCGATCTGCGCCGCTGTCAGCACCGAGAAGTTGACGCCATGGCGGGTCATCAGTTCGCGGTCCAGCGCGGTGTCGGCAAAGCCCTTGGCTGTTTTATAAACTTTCAACCAGCCCACCCTGCGGATGCGATCGCGTGCGCCACAGACATCCGCCAGTGCCAAGTGCGCCTGCATGGAGCCTGCAACCAATGGCTGTAGTGCCTGGGCGATAGCAGCAACCCGAGACGGACGACTGGCGGCAATGAAACGCAGCAGCCATGGCAAAATTTTGAGCGCGTAAGCAGGGCGTAAAACAGCCGCACCGTCTTGATCGAACACATAGCCAGGCATTGCGCGCAGTACGCCCGGCGTAGCGGTCGGTGTGACCGCGCCGGTAACAATGCCGCCAGCGTTGCCAGAACTGGTACCGGCGCCGATATCGTCAGGCTCAAACACCGTAACCCGGTAACCTTCGCAGGCCAGTGCCAACGCATTGGCCGCGCCAACAACGCCGCCACCGATGATGGCAATCGAGGAGGCAGGGCTTAAACCTGCTGGACTGATCTGCTGCATGTGAGGATGAACGCGGTGCTGCTAGTGGTGGAGAATCTTGCCAAGAAACTCACGAGTTCTTTCGTTCTTGGGCGCCTTGAAAAAAGTCTCGGGGTCGGCTACTTCGACAATGCTCCCCTTGTCCATGAATACGACGCGGTCGGCGACTTTGCGCGCAAATCCCATTTCATGGGTCACCACAATCATGGTCATGCCGTCCTTGGCCAAATTGACCATGACATCCAGAACTTCATTGATCATTTCTGGGTCGAGTGCTGAGGTCGGCTCATCAAAGAGCATGATTTTGGGTTGCATGCACAGACTGCGCGCGATCGCCACCCGTTGCTGCTGCCCACCTGAGAGTTGGTGCGGGTAGGCATGCAGTTTGTCGCTCAAGCCAACTTTTTCCAAAAGAGCCTGACCCCGATTTTCAGCGTCGTTTTTCGATAGCTTACGGACATGGATAGGTGCCAGGGTCACGTTTTCCAGCGCCGTTTTGTGTGGATAAAGGTTGAATTGTTGAAATACAAATCCCAACTCCATGCGAAGTGGCCGCAAGTTGGCCTCCACATTGACGGGCTTGTCTTCTACAACCAGCGTCCCGCCTTGAAATTTCTCCAGACCGTTCACGCAGCGGATCAGCGTGCTTTTTCCAGACCCGCTGGGACCACAAACCACCACCACTTCACCTTTTGCAACTGACAAGTTAATGTCCTGCAAAACATGGTGAGTTCCGTACCATTTATTGAGACCGGTAAAGCCAATCATTTGAAATATTCCTTTTTTCTGGCGAGGTGTCAACGTGTGTTCCTGGGCGAATTTCGCCCTTCAAGGGGCTGTGCGCTAGCCCTGTTTTTCCATGTGTCGTGACAGGTGCAGCAGCGGATAACAAATCGCAAAGTAACCAACGCCAATCAGCGAAAAAACCAGCAATCCATTTGGAATGCTCTGGACAATGACCCAGCCTGAACGCGTCAAGTCAAGCAGACCGATGGCCGACACCACCGATGAATCTTTCACCAGCAGAACGAATTGCCCCACAAGTGACGGCACCACCATCTTGGTGGCCTGGGGTAAAACAATAAGCCTGAGCTGTTGCGTGCGCGTAAGACCGGCAGTGATGGCGGCTTCAATTTGCCCACGCGGTATGGCTTTGATTCCCGACGCAACAATTTCCGATATGAAGCAAGCGCCAATATTCGACAGCGCGATGACACCCGCTGTGAAAGAGTCGAGTTCTATGCCTGCCTCTGGCAATATAAAAAATACCACGAACACTTGCACCAACACCGGTGTGCCACGGAACAGGTCGGTGTAGGCGCCTACTGTCCATGAAAGCCACTTATGGGAGCTGGCGCGTCCTATACCCAGCAGAAAGCCGAGAGCAGTGCCGGCAACGATGCCGATAACTGAGAGGGCGAGGGTGATCCCAATCCCTTTGAGGACAACAGGGTAATACTGAGAAATTTGGATCAGTTGATCTAAGAGCATGTTCATATGCCTTGTTTCAGCGAGTCGCAGCCGGATGGTTGAAGTGAGCCCAAAGCGCGGCTGCCAGCTTCAGTCCGAAGTAAATGATCAAGTAACCTGCTGCGGTCGTGGCAAGGCCTTCGACGGGCATGAATCGATCAACGGCCAGCGTTTGCCCGGCACGCGTGAGTTCCAGTACCGAGATCAGCGAAAGCAACGACGAATCCTTGACCAGCACGATGGCTTGCCCGATCAACGGTGACACCATGGGCCGCAGCGCTTGCGGAAGAACAATAAGCCGCATCTGTTGCCAGTAGCTCATGCCGGCGCTGGCGCTGGCTTCCACCTGGCCGCGTGGAATTGACTGGATGCCAGATCGGACAATTTCACTGACATAGGCACCACTGTTGAGGGCGAGCGCAATGATGCCGACGGTAATCTCCGGCATGCCCAGACCCAAGATCGGCAAGCCAAAATACAAGAAGTAGAGCTGTGCCAGCAGTGGCGTTGCCCGCACGACATCGATGTATACAACCGCTGGCAGCCGCAGCCAGCGCGAGGGCTGTATGCTCAATGCGCAGGTGATCACGCCAAGGGCCATCGCACCTGCAAACGCTGCCATGGAAATGGACAGCGTCGATAGAAAACCTGCCCAAAAATCTGGCAAGGTCTCGCCTATCACGCGGAAATTTAAGCTCAATAACATCCGAAAACCCAGTCCGGGCAAGTGGTAGTTGAAAAAGGGCGGCGAATTAAAGCGCCGCCGCCCTGGGGCGTGCGGTCAAATCCTCAGTTCTCATCTTTCCACTTGGTTGAATTCACCCAGTAGTCAAGGTTGCTTTGCATGCGACCATCGAGCATGGTCTGGTCGATGAACAGATTGGACCAAGTAAGTAAGTCCAATGAGTCATAACGTGTTGCGAAAGCCAAGGGCTCTTTCGCAAGCATGTCTGGCATGACCTTGAAAGTACCCTTTGGGTAACCTGCAGCTTGCCCTGCAACTGCAGAACTGTCATTCAGCAAGCAGTCCGCCTGGCCGTTCTTCACAGCGTCCAGAAGCAGTGTTCCGCCGCCCTTGTAGCTCTTGATTTCGCCCTTCGGGAAAACGGTTTTGGCCAACTTTTCACCCGTGCTGCCAAACAGGACGGCGATCTTTGCCTTGTCCGCTTTACAGGCCGCAGTGGAGTTGAACTTGCTACCCTCCTTGGTCGCGACCACGGTTCCAACATGGATCCAAGGTTTGGTAAATGCGACCTTCATTCCGCGCGCCAGGGTTGGGGTCATGTCCGCAGCAAGCAAGTCCGCCTTGCCCGACAACAAGGCGGGTAACAGTCCATCCCAATCGAGGTCCAGAAAGACCACTTTCACACCCATTTCCTTTGCCATCAACTTGGCAAGCTCCACAGAGCTACCGGTGCGTTCCCCGTTCTTGTTGACCATGGAAAACGGGGGGCCCTGGGTCTGGACTGCTACGCGCAACTCCCCACGTTTAACGATGTCATCCAGTATGCCGGCATGCGCCGTTGCGCCAGCACCTATGAAACTGGCACATGCCAGCAGAATGGCTGGCAGAAATTTGGATACCTTCATTTGCTTTCTCCTTTTTACTCTCCGCAAGGGACCATCCCTCGAGAGATAAACTTTTACCTATTTGCCGCTTCCTCTGATGAGGCGTTAGTGCCCTTTGAACCATCCAATTCGCTCTGTTCCCAGCAACCCTTGGACAAATTGACCCACTTGTTGTGCGACTTCATCACGACAAACGTTTCACTCCGGCTAATCACGCCGGGATTGGCAACCCTGGGCAGAAGCTCGCTGGTGAAGCGGTAGAGGTCCTGCACATCGCCAGCGACCAGCACCTCCACGATCAGATCAAAACGCCCCGTAACAATGCTGACTGACGATACGAATGGCAGTTCACATATTTTTTTTGACAGTTCATCCAGGCGTCCCTGCGCGTTGGCATTGATACCGACGATGGCGGAAATCAATTCAGGACGCTCTGACAGATTCAGCAAGCCAACGATCTTCAAAACATTTTTGTCGATCAATGCGCGCAGACGGGAACGCACTGTGGGAGGACTTAATTGCAA
>CAISLL010000102.1 GCA_903886165.1 uncultured beta proteobacterium
GCCGCTGCAAGAAAGCGGGACTTGGCCTGGGTGGCCTGCTCGGCCTCTTCCTTTTTCTCACGCAAGGCCTGTGTAGCGGTGCGCACCTGTTGTTCCAGCTCTTCTTGCGCGTGGCCGAGGCGCGCGGCCATCTTGCGCAGGTTTTCCTGTAATTCCTGCAACGACTCACCACTCCTGGCTGGATCAGCCAAGGTGTCGTTGGCGGCAGAAAAGTCACCCTGCCCGATCCGCTCAATCAAACGGGTGACCCGCCAAATCGGCCGGATCACACCGCGACTGAGCCCTGCCGCCAACACCATACCAAAGATCAAGCCCAGCAGGCTGATGAACCCGCCAAGCATCAAAATACTTTGCTTGCGCTCATCGACCGCCTGCCGCGAAAAACTCACCACCACCTGACCCAGTTGAACCGGCGAGCCGTCGCTTCTGGAAGAGGCCTGTTCGTACAGGTCATCAAGCGTGATTCCAGTGGCAAACACGGGTTGCGACAAAGTGTCCACGCCCTGGGCTTCACCAAAGACATGATCTTCTTTTGCGCCATAGGCCAACACATGCGCTTCAACGCCCGCACCGGCGCTGGCCAGGATCTGGCCTTTGCCATCCATCACCGCAACCCAGCGCACCTCGGGGTCGCGCAAGGCGCCGCGCACCACAGTTTGCAACTGCGTCTGGTTTGCCGAAAACAAACCATATTCGCTGGCCAGGGCGAGCTGGCGCGCGACCGAGCGTGCGCGCTGTTGATAAGACGCCTGAATGTCATCAAAACGCACCAACAAAAACACCACCGCCAGCACCAGACTGACTGTGGCCACTGGCAGCAAAGCCGCCAGCAGCATGCGGGCGCGAATGTCCAGCCGCTTCATGGCAGATGTTCCAGTTGGCGCAAGCCCTGGCGCAGTACTTTGCCATCCAGCGCAAGGTCAAAGGCTCGGGCCACATGGGCGTTCACGCTGACCTCAAAATCATTGGGCTCCTGAGGCTGCGCCGGCAAGGGCTTGCCGCGCAACGCCGCCTGGACCAGGGTCGCCGCCTGGCGGCCCACTTGCTCGGGCGTGGTGTGCAAAGACACCAGCGCACCAGCCCGCACATAGGCCGGTGAAAAAGCCACCACTGGCACCTGCGCCCGAAACGTCGTCAACAAGATGTTCTGGATCGTGTTGCTGTTGAACACCTGGGGGTCGGCCAATGCCAGGAAAACATCGCTGCCACCCAGCACCTGCTGCAAATCAGGATAAAGATTGGGTTTGCCAGCCACCCCGGCTTCGTTCAGTGAAAAGCCGGCGTTTGCCGCCTGCGCGTGTAATACCGTGGCCTTTGGCTGGGAATCCGGCCCCCACAACACCCCCAGGGTTTTCGCCTGCGGCAAAGCCAGGCGGATCAGGGCCAACTGGCGCTGCAGGGGTTGATCGAGGTAAATGGCGGTGAAGGCGGAAGAGGCCTTAAGGGCATTGTTGCGCAACGTTCGCTCGAAGCTGCTGCGGGGCAGCAATGCGGCCAGGACAGGCACCGGCGCACGCCCGGCCGCCAACGCGTCAGTGGCCTGCGTGCCGAGTGCCACGTAAATACGGGCTTGCAAGGCCGGCTCGGACTGGGCCGCCCATTCGGGCACACTCAAGCGCAAGATATCGTCAACTGACACGCCGCCGCGCACCAGGTCGGTGCTGAGTTGTTGCCTCGCTTCCATGTAGGCGGCCGTGTTGTCGCTGCTGACGATGACCACCCGGCCGCCTGCATGCGCCCACAGCCCTGCCAGGCCAAGCGCCATACCAAACAACAGCGAGCGCAGGCAGCGCATCGGGGCCGATCAATGGTCCAGGCGCAAGGTCACGAAGGCGCGACGGTCAAAGCTGTGGCGAAGAAAATAGTCATGATAGGGCGAGCCCAGGTTTTGCACCGTGACCGCCACTTCACCGGCATGCGCTCCCCAGCGCAGAGGCCAGCCCAGGCGCACATCGGTGCGGGTAAACGCCTGCCGGCTGGAGAAACCGGCCCCAACCAAAGTGGCCGTGCCACTATCCTGATGGCTCAGGCTGAAATCCAGGCCATTGGGGAATTTCTGAAAATAAACAAGCGTGCTGGCGCGTTTGGGTGCGGCGAAGGCGGTGCCGCGTTTGGACTGAATGTATTCAGCGCCCACGTCGGTGTAGGCTTGATTGAGAATAAATTGGGCTCCCGTCCATGGTCGCCATTTGAATTGGTATTCCCAGCCCTGAATGGCGAAGTCTTCGTCGTTTGCGTAGTCACGTGGCAAAC
>CAISLL010000103.1 GCA_903886165.1 uncultured beta proteobacterium
CAATGCAGAAATCGACCAGGACATCCCCACCAGCTTGTACACCGCGGTGGCGCAGGTGCTGGCTTACATCTACCGGCTCAAGGCCGCCATGCGCGGCGAGGGCCCGATGCCTGGGGAGCCACCGCTGCCCTTTGTGCCGCCTGAGCTAGATCCCCTATCCAAAGTGGTTGCAGCCACTGACACGCCATGAACTCGTCCCTAATTTCCTTCAAAAACTGGTTTGGCAACAACTCAGCCCTGATGAAGGGTGCGGCTGCCCCGATGCTGGTGGTGGCCATCCTGTCGATGATGGTGTTGCCCATGCCTCCGTGGCTGCTTGACATGTTCTTTACCTTCAATATCGCCGTGGCGCTGATGGTGATGATGGTAGCGGCCTACATGCTCAAGCCGCTCGACTTCGCCGCATTTCCCGCAGTGCTGTTGCTGACCACCCTGATGCGTCTGTCATTGAACGTGGCCTCGACCCGGGTCGTGCTGCTGGAAGGGCACACCGGCCCCGGTGCCGCAGGTGCCGTGATTGAGGCCTTTGGCCATTTCCTGATTGGTGGCAACTTTACCGTTGGCTTGATTGTGTTTGCGATTTTGGTGGTGATCAACTTTGTGGTGATCACCAAAGGTGCCGAGCGCATTGCCGAAGTGTCGGCACGTTTTGCCCTGGACGCCATGCCTGGCAAACAGATGGCGGTGGATGCCGACCTGAATGCCGGTCTGATCGATGAAAAAGAAGCCAAACGCCGCCGGGCGGAAGTCTCTGAAGAAGCAGACTTTTTTGGCTCGATGGACGGTGCCTCAAAATTCGTCCGTGGTGACGCGGTGGCCGGCATCCTGATCTTGCTGATCAATATTTTTGGCGGTTTCATCGTGGGCATGGCGCAACACGACTTGAGCGCCTCACAAGCCGCCAGTTCCTATGTCTTGCTGGCGGTTGGTGACGCTTTGGCGGCACAAATACCCGGCTTGTTGATCTCGGTGGCTGCTGCCATGGTGGTGTCGCGGGTTGGCAAAGACGATGACCTGAGCAGCCAGATCGTTACCCAAATGTTCATCTCTCCCAAGGTGCTGGGCATCACGGCCACCATCATGGGCATTCTGGGCGTCATTCCGGGTATGCCACACACGGTGTTTTTGGGCATCGCCATGCTGCTGGGTTATGGAGCATGGGTGCTGGCACATCAACCTGTGCCAGTGGATGACCCAACGCCGGTTGCCACTGGCCCGGCCGCAGACGGTGAGGCCAGCTGGGACGACTTGCAGCCGGTAGACCAGCTCGGGCTGGAGCTTGGCTACCGCCTGATCACACTGGTCGACAAAGGCCGCCAGGGTGATTTGCTGACGCGCATCAAGGGTGTGCGGCGCAAGTTTGCCCAGGAGGTGGGTTTCTTGCCACCGCCGGTGCATGTGCGCGACAACCTCGAGCTCAAGCCCAGTGGTTACCGCATCACCTTGCGCGGCGTGATTGTCGGTGAGGGCGAGGCCTTCCCCGGCATGTTCCTGGCCATCAACCCAGGTGGCATCTCGACCCCGCTGATCGGCACCCCCACCACCGACCCGGCATTTGGCCTGCCCGCGCACTGGATCGACAACTCGCAAAAGGAAGCCGCACAAATGGCCGGATTTACCGTGGTTGATTCCGAGACTGTCATGGCCACCCATTTGTCACACTTGATGCAAGTGCAGGCAGCCAAATTACTGAGCCGCACCGAAACCCAGCAACTGGTAGAACATGTGAGCAAACTGGCCCCGAAATTGATCGAAGAAGTGGTTCCCAAAATGGTCTCGATTGCCGTTTTCCAGAAAGTCCTGCAGTTGTTGCTGGAAGAGTCGGTACACATCCGTGACATTCGCACCATCATCGAATCCATCGCCGAACATGCCACCACCATCACCGACCCGACCGAGTTGGCACGGCGCGTACGCATTGCCCTGTCACCCGCCATCGTGCAGCAGATCTACGGCGCAATCAATGAACTCAATGTGATTGCCATTGACCCTCCGCTGGAACGCCTTCTGGTGCAAGCCTTGGGCAACACCACCGGCCAGGGGCAGGCGCTGGATCCCGGTGTGGCCGACATCCTGACGCAAAAAGCAGCTGAAATGGCACTCAAACAAGAAGAAATTGGCATCCCGGCCTGTCTGCTGGTGCCGGACCAGATTCGCAGCTCGATCGCCCGCCTGGTGCGGCGCGTTGCCCCGCGACTGCAGGTGCTTGCGCACAGCGAGATCCCTGAGTCGCACACCATTCGCATTGGCCCCATTCTCAAAGGTGCAGCATCATGAACATCCAGCGCTTTACCGCCCCCACCGCCCGCGAAGCACTCGCCAAGGCCCGCATGACCTTTGGCGACGGCACGCTGATCCTGTCCAACCGCCCGACCTCAGCCGGCATTGAAGTGGTGGCCACGGGTGAGGACGCCCTGAAAGCACTGGACCGCAACGAAGGGTCCCCCCAAGACAAGCGCCAGCTTGGTGCTCGATCAAAAAATCCGACTTTCGCCCAAGCCCAGGTGGACCCGAACAGCCAGGTAATGGACGACACCACGCAATTGGCCATGAGCACCCTGTCGTTTCAGGACTATGTGCGCGAACGCATGCTGCGCCGCCGTCACGAAGCACTCGGCAGCAAAGCAAGCCTTGAAGAGCGCAGCGAACTGCCGCGGGAAATGCCGGCAACTGTGCGCCCCTCTCCTCCCAAGTCCGCGGCATTTCATGCCCCTGCCGCAACCTCGGCTCGGCCTGTGCAAGCAGCCGTTGTGCGCCCAGATGCACGGCCAGCCGTCAGCCAGGCAGCGGCAACTGCACCCGCCGTGTCGCAAGGTATTGTGGACGAGCTCCATGCTATGAAGGCCCTGATTGAAGACCGCTTCAACACCCTGGCCTGGCTCGGTCAGGCGCGTCAGAACCCGATTCATTCGAACTTGATGCTCAAGCTAATCCGCTCGGGCTTCTCGCCCGCACTCTCCAGAACCATTCTGGAGCGCATGCCCGAAGACATCAACGCCGCCGACGCGGTTCGCTGGATCATGGATGTGCTCACCCGCAACCTGCGCACCGACGCCAGCGCGCATGCCATTCACGAGGAAGGTGGCACATTCGCCCTGGTCGGCGCCACCGGGGTTGGCAAGACAACCACCGCAGCCAAACTGGCCGGTTTGTGCGCCCGCACCCATGGCGCCAACAGCGTGGGGTTGATCACACTGGACACCTACCGCGTGGGTGCCCATGAGCAATTGCGCGCTTACGGGCGCATGCTAGGGGTGGTGGCGCATCTGGCACATGACCGTGCCGCCCTGCAAGACTTGTTGGGTTTGCTGTCTGGCAAAAAAATGGTACTGATCGACACCACTGGCATCGCCCCGAGCGATCCGCGCAAGCGCGACATGCTGGATGTGCTGGATCTGCCCGGCGTCAACCGTCTGCTGGTGCTCAATGCCGGAAGCCACGGCGACACGCTGGACGACATGGTGGCTTCCTTCAAGACAGGCGGCGTGCAACAGGCCATCCTGTCGAAAACCGACGAGGCCTCCAAAGTTGGCCCGGCGCTGGATGCTGTCATTCGCCATCAATTGCTGCTGCGCGGTGTCACCATGGGCCAAAAGGTCCCGGAGGACTGGGAGCGTGCCGACGCAGCCAAACTGGTCGCCATGTCGATGCGCTCGCCAGCCAAGTCTGCGTTTGACCCCAAGGCCACCGACCTGGGCTTCTTCTTTGCAGACAGCACCCCCATGCAAGCAGGACAGTTCCATGTTTGATGCCTGCATCAACCAGGCGGCCGGCCTGCAATGCCTGGCACCGCAACTGGCCCCAAAACTCGTAGCGGTGGTCAGCCATGGCCAGCAACACGGTGAGTTGCCTTTGCTTTGGAGCCTTTGCAGCACCTGGGTTGACATGGGTTTGCCAGTGATGGTGCTGGACGGTCACGCCCGGGAGTCTGAAATGAATCCAGGCTTGGTGCACAAGCTGACTGACCCCGGCGCAGGCATCCATGAAGAACAGGTGGCGCAGGCATGGACTGTATTACCAGCCGCCTTGGGCTTTGAACAGCTTTCAGAACCGGGATTTAACTCGGGCATGGTGGGTGATCTATTCCAGAACTATGGTGTCGTGCTGCTCTATGCGGGAGCCGCCACGCTCACCGGGCTGATCAAAGGCACTGGTCTGGCGCCATTGCTGGTGGTCGCCCCGCTCAAAGCCTCCTCGCTGACGGCCTACAGCGCATTGAAACAATTGCTGCTGGATGCGCGTGTGCGCCCAACTGTTGCTAACATTGCCCTGGTTGCAAATGCAACCGCCAACGTGTCACAACCGACTCAAAACCTGCAAGACTGTGCCATGACGTTTCTTGGGCTTGACATCAAGCCGATCACGTTGTCAGCCTTGGCCAAAACGGATGATTCACATGATGAAATCAACCGCCTGGCCCTGCAGTTGCTGGAGAGCGCGGTGTTTCTGGAACGTCACCCTTTACCGAGGACGCATTGATGTATACCGCCAAGGGTCAGCTCGATCGCAATGCCCTGATTCGCCAGTACCAGCCTCTGGTGCGCAAACTGGCCCATCACATGATGGCCAAATTGCCGGCCAACGTGCAGGTTGACGACCTTATTCAGGTTGGGTTGATAGGCTTGTCTGACGCCCTGTCCCGTTTTGAGGCCACGCAAGGCGTGCAGTTTGAAACCTTTGCCACCCAGCGCATCCGTGGTGCCATGCTCGATGAGCTGCGCGAAAACGACTGGGTGTCACGTGGTGTGCGCAAGAGCCAGAAAGACATCGAGGTGTCGATGCGTCGCCTGGAACACCAACTGGGCCGCAGCCCGCTGGAGAGCGAAATTGCCGCAGACCTTGGCATGAGCCTCTCAGACTACCAGGGCCTGCTGGGCAGAGTCCGGGGAACCCAGTTGGTTTACCTTGAGGACATCAACCACAGCTCCGACGACGACGACAGTTTTCTGGACCGGCACTTGGGCGACACCGAAGCCGACCCGCTCAACATGCTCAGTGACCAACGCATGCGCCAGGCGCTGGTAGCGGCCATCAAGAACCTGCCTGAGCGGGAACAACACATCATGAGCATGTATTACGAGGAAGATATGAACCTGAAGGAGATTGCCGCCGTGCTGGACGTGACCGAGTCACGCATCTGCCAGTTGCACAGCCAGTCGATCGCCCGCCTGCGCGCCAAGATGCGCACCCACTGATATAGGACTTACGCAAAACCGCCCCAGCGTCGTTACACCGCGCGGCCGTACGCCTGTACTGCCTGCGGCGGTGCGCCTAGCTGGGACAATTTTGCGTAAGTCCTTTGATATTTGCCCTTAAAAAGCCCCGAATCGGGGCTTTTTGATGCTGGTCAGTCAGGCTGACAGCGCCCGGAACTCGCCGCTTTGTCGGCCCGCACTGCCATAAGGCTGGCGACCGTAGGCGCCCGCGTTGGGTGCGTAGGTGATGTTTTGGGCCGCTGGCACCAGGGCAGCAAGCGCACGCTCAACCGCCACACCGTGGCGCAACACGCCTTGGCGCATGGAGCCCAGTGCCGCGGCTATTTTTTTCACACGCGCTGGTGCGCTCGGGCTTTGTCTGATCTGGGCGGCCGAGTGCTGCAAGGTTTTTGAGAAATGCACCACCATCGTTTGCAGCTCATTGGAGGCTGCCACCAGCCCCTGCGCATCCTGGCAACGCAGGGTCTCAGACAACAAAGCCAGCTGAGCTTCGAAATCGCTCAACTGGCTGTCAAGATGTTGGGTGCTCATGGTTTTTCCTCAAAAACCAGAAAAAAGTGACTTATCCGCGACTGCGTGTCAGCATTTCCTGGGCGTTGGACAACAATTTGTCGGCAATCGCTTCTGGGTTTACCTTGAAGGTGCCTTGTGCAATGGACGCACGCACTGCATTGACTTTTTCCATGTCGACATCCGGCGCTTCGCCACGGCTGGACGCTTCCATGGAACGGGCCAATGTGGACACCGACACCGCCACACCAGCCGACTGGGTGCTTTTGGACGCTGTGGTATTCGCAAGCGTGCTGGCCGTCGGACCGCTTTTGGCGGCCGAAGAGGCAGCAGTGGTGCTGGCGGCAACGGGATGGTCTGAGGATTGGCTGATTTTCATGGTGTTCTCCAAAACTACTGTTTATGTAGCCTCGTAGGATCACTTTCGGCAGAAATTGGCCAGACTTTAACCCTATTTTGAAAACACCGGAGAAATTCACAGCGCCAGCCTCACCGTGCGGCCGTCGAGCACCTGCCCGGTCAAGACACGGCCATTGTCCATGCGCACCCGGGCACTCTGCCCGATCACACCGCTTGAAACGGCCTGGGCGCTGGTCACAATTTCAAACCCCGCGCCATGAGCCAGCACGCGTACCTGCGCACCAGCCTGAAACACCTGCGCGGCACGCACCATGTCCTGGCGCAACGCCTGACCTGCGGAAAGGGTGCGCGTTGCGGTCTGACCCACCCAGTCAGACACATTGGCGACAATCGGGCTGCTGAACTCAGCCCAATCCACCTCGACCATCATTGCATCCTCCTGCGACATGGTCGCGCCCTGCGTCACCATGCCCTTGAGCACCCACGCCGGACCAAGAGCTTTCACCGTGATGGGCAAAAACACATTCCATTTGCTGGCACCTTGAACGCAGCGCAAACCCAGGCGGCTTTTGCCCCACAGGCGCGTGTTCGGTGGAATATAGGGCTCCACCAGCGCGCAAGGGGCCAGGCGCAAGCGCCGGTCCAACTCACCCACCGACACTTCCATGCGCAATGGCAGGCTATCGGTGCTGCTGGCCAGGGCGTCATCCACCCAGCGCTGGGCATTGGCATAGATCGCAGAGTTGTCGATTGCGTCGCCCGGTGGCTGCATTTGCGCCAGCGCACCGGAGCAAAAAAGACCCGTCCAAGCACTGGCCAGCAGCCAGCCAGGGGCGCGCAGGCGACGTGCCACACACAACAGTTGATTAAACACGGCAAGTCCTTCCATAACGACCTTGACTGTAGGCCAGCACTGAACACGATAAAAATTGAAGTGACCCTGCTTTTGCCCTCTATTTACGGTTTAGAAATTCATTAGCGTTTTCATAATCGTCCTCCATACAAGTCTGCGCATCTCCTGATGGCAGTCATGATCCAAGAAAGCCGAGGTCCCGCATGTTTGCTCAATTCACCAGTGGTATGGATGTTCACGCCAAAGCCCTGGTGCTGCGCGCCGAACGCCAGCGCGTCATTGCCAGCAACATTGCCAACGCCGACACACCTGGCTATGTGGCGCGAGACATCAACTTCAAGGAAGCCTTGTCGCAAATGACCGGCGCAAGCAATGCCGAAGTGTCCAGGGTGACTATGCAAGCCCGCAACAGCACCACCAACCCACGGCACATGGCCCTTTCAGGCCTGGGCCAAAGCCAGTTGGGTGGCTCAACAACAGCTTATGCGGTGCAAAGCCAGCCCAGCGTGGACGGCAACAGTGTCGACTTGGACCGTGAACGTGCCAGCTTTGTCGACAACTCGGTGCGTTACGAAACCACCCTGCGTTTCATCAATGGCAGCGCCAAGGGCATCCTGAGCGCGATTCAGGGGCAATAGGCCTTAAGCACTCTGGAGAGCTGATATGTCCATGTTTTCAATTTTCAATGTATCGGGCAGCGCGGTCAGCGCACAGTCGCAGCGGCTCAACGTGGTGGCCAGCAACCTGGCCAACGTAGACGCCGTGGCCGGGCCGGACGGGCAGGCCTACAAAAGCCGTCAGGTGGTGTTCCAGACCGTGCCGATGGGGGGCGACGCCACGGCAGGTGTGAAGGTAAACGCCATCACCGAGAGCAATGAGCCCTTCAAGCGTATCCACAACCCGAACCACCCGTCTGCCGATGCGGACGGTTATGTGAACTATTCCAACGTGAACCCGGTGGAAGAAATGGTCAACATGATTTCGGCCTCGCGCTCGTACCAGAACAACATCGAAGTGATGAACACCGCCAAAACCCTGCTGCTTAAAACGCTGCAGATGGGTCAATAAACAACAGGACGCTGCCATGCTGACCTCCGCACTCTCATCCACACCCAACGTCAACACCGCACTGACCGGTACCAGCAGTACCGCCAGCACAACCAAGAATTCGGCCAGCGAAACGCAAGACCGGTTTTTGAAGCTGCTGGTGGCACAGCTCAACAACCAGGACCCCATGAACCCCATGGACAACGCACAAATGACCAGCCAGATGGCGCAAATGAGCACGGTGTCAGGCATCGAACAGGTCAACGCCACCTTGAAAAGCATGGCTGACCAGTTCAACACCATGCAGGTGCTGCAAGGCAGCAACATGGTGGGCCACAACGTACTGGTTGAGGGCAACAGCCTGGTGCCTGTGGATGGCGTGGCCGTGGGGGCCATTGACCTGGCCGGTCCTGCTGACAGCGTCAAGGTTGAGATCCTGTCACCGGGCGGTGTGGTGATCGACACCATCCAGGCCGGATCTCTGGATACCGGGCGCAACTACTTCAACTGGGATGCCTCCAACTATGCCGAAAGCGGCAACCCCACGTTCCGGGTAACCGCCAGGCAAGGGGACCGAACCATCGATGCGACCTCGCTGACACGCGACGTGGTGGTCTCGGTCGGGCTGGAGGCCGGGGCCATGACAGTGCATCTGCAAGGCAAGGGCGTCACCGCCTACAGCGACATCAAAGCGATTCTTTAAACCACACCACGTTCATTTCACAAAGGAAACATCATGTCATTCCAAACCGGACTCTCAGGACTCAACGCTTCCAGCCGCAACCTGGATGTGATCGGCAACAACATTGCCAACGCCAACACCACCGGCATGAAGTCATCTCGCACCGAGTTTTCGGCGATGTATTCGTCCATGCTCGGCTTTGGCGGTGCCAGCAACAACGGCATCGGGGTCGAAGTAGGCTCCACTGCACAGCAATTCAGCCAGGGCAGCATTGCCACCACCGGCAACGGACTGGATGTGGCAATCAATGGCAACGGTTTTTTCCAGATCAAATTGGCCGATGGCACGCCGGCCTACACGCGCGACGGCTCCTTCA
Organism: uncultured beta proteobacterium; assembly: GCA_903886165.1. Lineage (GTDB taxonomy): Bacteria > Pseudomonadota > Gammaproteobacteria > Burkholderiales > Burkholderiaceae_C > Rhodoferax. The sequence continues at coordinate 9,045 of CAISLL010000103.1, forward strand.
AGCTCGACAAGGACGGCTTCATCAAGACCAACGCCAATGCCAACGTGATGGGTTTTCCCACCGATGTGAATGGTGTGCCCACCAGTGTGACGCTGCAGCCCATCAAGCTGCCCACCGGTGCGCCGATTGCCGCCAAACAGACTGACAGCGTGCGCCTGCGCATGAACCTGGATGCCCAGGCCACGCCCGCAGCGGGTGTTGTCGGCAACCCCGCGGCCGTTCCTCCGGTATTGGCCGTTGCACCGACGCCGCGCTCCACTTACGGCACCTCGGTCAATGTGTACGATGCGCAAGGCGTGGCCACGTCGGTGAGTCTGTACTTTGAAAAAGATGTCGCAGCCAACACCTGGAACGTCTTTTCCAGTCTGGACACCACGGCCCAGCCATCGACGGCACCCATTGGTGTCATCACTTTCAACACGGACGGCACCATTGCGACTGCCACACCTGCACCCGCCGCAACCCCGCCCGATTTCGCCATTGTGTTACCCGCTAGCTCCATCGCATCACGCAACCCCAACGATGCGGATGGCTTGCTCGACCAGGCCGTCACCATCGACCTGGGCAACACGGATGGCAACGATGCCACTGCCGTCACCCAGTACGGCACATCTTTCGCAATTGCCGACCTGACCCAAAACGGCTACACCGCTGGCGAACTCACCGGGGTCAACATTGGTGAAGACGGCGTGATTTCAGCGCGATACTCCAACGGCCAAACCCAGGCTGCCGGCCAGCTGGCCCTGGCAGACTTCCGCAACACCCAAGGGCTGACCCCTCTGGGTGGCAACGCCTGGGCTGAAACCTTTGCGTCCGGCTCGCCCATCTCCGGCTCGCCTGCCGAGGGCAAGTTTGGTGCCTTGCGTGCTGGTGCACTGGAAGACTCGAATGTGGAACTGACCGCCGAGCTGGTCAACATGATGACCGCACAGCGGGCCTACCAGGCCAACGCACAAACCATCAAGACCCAAGACCAGATCATGTCCACGCTGGTCAACCTTAAGTAATTTAACCCCCGATTGACCAGGAGCCCCCATGGACCGTCTGATTTACACCGCCATGACCGGGGCCAACGCCGCTGCCAACCGGCAAGCCGTGTTGGCCAACAACCTGGCCAATGTCTCCACCAACGGGTTTCGCGCCGAACTGTCGACCTTTCGCTCCGTGCCGGTGCGCGGCGACGGCGCCACCACCCGCGTCATGGCGCTCGAAGCCACACCGGGCTTTTCAGACATTCCGGGGGCGCCGCAACGCACTGGCCGCGCCATGGACGCCATGACCACCGGCAACTCGTGGTTTGGTGTGCAGGCACTGGACGGCACCGAGGCCTATACGCGCAACGGCTCATTTGAAGTGGCCCCCGATGGCACACTCAAGACCAACACCGGCCTCACCGTGCTGAGTGATGGTGGTGCACCCATCACCGCGCCTGCCGGTGCCGAGGTGACAATGGGCAGCGACGGCACACTTTCCGCCAAAGTGGGCAAGCAGCCTTCCACGGGGATTGGCCGGATCAAGCTTGCCACACCCAATGCTGAAGACCCCCTGAAACGCGGGTCAGACGGACTGTTTCGTACCACTTCGGGGGAGCCCATGGCCAACGACAACCTGGCCAGGGTGCAGTTGGGCGTGATCGAGGGCTCCAATGTCAACGCCATTGAAACCATGGTCAGCATCATCCATGCCGCCCGTCAATTTGACACACAAACCCGGCTCATGCAAACCGCCGAGGCGAGCGACCGTGCAGCCGCCCAGTTGCTCAGCATGCAAGGCTGATTTTTTAGGACATCATCATGATCAACTCCCTGTGGATTTCAAAAACCGGCATGGAAGCCCAGCAAATGCAGCTGGACGTGATTTCCAACAACCTGGCCAACGTGTCGACCAACGGTTACAAACGCTCCACCGCGGTGTTTGAAGACCTGATGTACCAAAACCTCCGCCAGGTCGGTGCCAACAGCACCGAGCAGTCCACCCTGCCGACCGGCCTGCAAGTGGGCCTTGGCGTGCGCACCGTGGCCACCAGCCGCTCGTTTGCCCAGGGCAGCCTGCAGCAAACCAGCAACAAGCTCGATGTGGCGATTCAGGGCGATGGCTTCTTTCAGGTCACCATGCCCGATGGCACCACCAGCTACAGCCGCGATGGCTCGTTTCAGGTGAACTCGGCCGGTGCGCTGGTGACCGCCACTGGCTTGCCCGTTGCCAACGGTGTCACGGTGCCGGCCAATGCCACGGCAGTCACCATTGCCGGCGATGGCACGGTGAGCGCCACAGTCCCAGGCAACGCCACGCCACAAGGGATTGGCACCATTGCGCTGGCCCGCTTCATCAACCCGGCCGGTTTGACACCGCTGGGCGGCAACCTGTATGCCGAAAGCGCTGCATCGGGCCAGCCACAGGCTGGCACACCCGGCGCAGACGGCATGGGTGCCTTGATGCAGGGTTTTGTGGAAACCTCCAATGTGAACGTGGTGCAAGAACTTGTCACCATGATCCAGACCCAGCGGGCTTACGAGATGAATTCCAAAGCCATTCAAACCTCTGACCAGATGCTGCAAAAGCTTGGCCAGCTTTGAGGCGTGAGGCACATCATGCAGTTTTTTAATACAAATCAGCCTCTAGCCCACATGAAATATGCGCGTGTAGCTATTTATTCAATAGTTTCTGCGGCCTGTGTGGCTTGCAGTTCGTTGCCGCAGACGGTGGGTGTTGATTTTCCGGAAACTCCCGAGGTCCGGCCGGTGGCATCCGTACCCGTGGCCAACCAGCCAAGCTCCGGCAGCCTGTTCCAAAAGGCCAACTACCGCCCGGCGTTTGAAGATGCGCGTGCCCGCATGGTCGGTGATCAGGTCACGATCCGGATCGTGGAGAGCGTCACCGCCAGCCAGGTGTCCAAATCTACCGCCAACCGCACCACCTCGGGATCGGCCAGCGTGAGCGCCTTCCCCTTGCTTGCACCGCAA
>CAISLL010000104.1 GCA_903886165.1 uncultured beta proteobacterium
CATTGCATAGGGCTTGAGCTGCTGCGCGTCCGCGTAGGCCAGGCGGTAGAGCACGGCGGTGCTATTGAGCGCGGTGCTGGTCTGCGGCGTGCTGAACTCCAGCGGGGGCAAATTGGCGATGCGTGTGCTGGGCGCGATTTGTAACGCGCCGGGTCCAAAGTCGTACACCACCGGGGTCCCGCCAGGCCGTGGCAGCGTGCAGCCTGTCAAAGTTACTAAATATATAAAAAATAGGCTTCTAGCCCTTTTTAAACATGCGCTTGTAGCTATATTATTCATAGTATCTTGTTCAGCTTGGCTCGGTGGCGTATGGGGTCAGCGGGTGGCATTGGCCTATGGGGTGGGTTCAGTTTTTGCCCGACGCAGGCGCTGCAAAACCGGGCTCGCCCGGGCCGGGTGGTGTGGTGGGTTTGCCCAGCAGCATGGCCTGTGGGTTGTCGGTCAGGGTTTGCGTCAGCTCGCCGAGCTGGCGCGTGGTGCGGGAGGCGTCCAGCACCGCCTGGTCAACGCGCGGCAAGGTGTTGATGCGCAGGGTCTGGCCAGTGGCCACCAGAATGTCGGCGCCCTGGTCCAGCTGGTCGAGTGTGCCACCGGGCGCGTACATGCGTTCCGTCACCAGCCTGAAGGCACGCGCCGAGGCCCTGGCTTCGTCGGCACTGTCACCGACCCGTTTGGAGGTGAGCTTGACCACGTCCAGGGTGCTCTGGCTTGACGTCAGCAGTGTCGGCAATGTGCTGCGGGTCTGGGCGGTGAGTTGTCTGAGTTCACCTGCGGCCTGGCCAATTTCACTCACCGCGCCCATCAGCGTTTGCTGGTTGGCCTCGGACAGCAACTGGTTGACGCGCTGACTGCTTTGCTCAAGTTGCTCCAGCAGGCGTTCGCCACGGTCGCTCAGTTTGGTCAGCAGGCCGGGTCTGAGTTCGATGCGGCTGTTGGGTGGCAAGCGCGCGGGTTCAGAACTGACCGCTTTGGGGTCAGGCGCCGCATCATCAAGCTGGATAAAGGCCAGCCCGGTCACCCCCTGGTAACCCAGCGTGGCAAAGGTGCGGGTGCTGATGGGGGCGCTGTCGTCCACTGCAATGCTAACCCGCACCTGCCCGCGCACTTGCGCATCCAGGCCGATGGTGGTGACCTTGCCAATTGGCACGCCTTGATATCGCACGCTGGCCTGTGGCTGCAAACCGCTGACGTTGACGGCGCCGGTGAGCTGGTAGACATTGAGCGCGCGCGTGTCACGTGTCAGCCACATGGCCAGGCTGACCAGAACGCCGCTGAGCAACAGCACAAAGCTGCCAGCAGCCAATGCGTGGGATTTGTTTTCCATAATTCGCTCTTTTTAACCTGATTTTGGGGTGCCTTGCAACAAGATGCTGGCCCGGCGGCCACGCTCGCCCAGAAAATATTCCTTGATGAACGGGTGTGGCTGCGCCATGACGTGCGCGGCGGTGCCCTCAGCAACGATGTGTTTGTCTGCCACCACAGCGATGCGGGTGGACAGCTCCAGCAGGGTGTCCAGGTCATGTGTGACCATGACCACCGTCAGGCGCAGCTCCTGGTGCAGGGACTCGAGCAGGGCGCAAAACTCGTCGGCGCTGCCGGGGTCCAGGCCGGCGGTGGGTTCGTCCAGCAGCAACAGCGGCGGGTCCATGACGAGGGCGCGGGCCAGCGCCGCCCGTTTGGTCATGCCGCCCGACAAATCGGCTGGCATTTTGTGCGCTGCTGACGCGTCCAGCCCGACCATGCGCAGCTTGACCATGGCCACGTCATGGATCAAGTCAGCCGGCAAGGTCTTGAGCTCACGCAGCGGGAAGGCAATGTTGTCAAGCACGCTAAAGGCAGAAAACAGTGCGCCATGCTGAAAGAGCATGCCGACCCGGCTGGCAGCGCCCTCGCGGCCCATGCTGGCAGCCGGTTCGCCCAGCACGGTGACGCTGCCACGTGTCGGTTTTTCCAGGCCAAGGATTTGCCGCAGCAGCACGGTTTTGCCACTGCCGGAGCCGCCCACAATCGACAGCAGCTCGCCAGCGTCAATGCGTAAGCTCAGGTTCTGATGCACGACCGCGTCCATGCCTGCGCTGTGAAACACCGACCACAGCTTGTCAATTTCAACCACTGTCGCGCTCATAGGCCCACATTCTTGAAAACGACGGCAAACAGGGCATCCACCAGCAGCACCACGGTGATGCTGGTAACCACCGAGGCCGTGGTGCCCTGGCCCAGGCTCTCAGTGTTGGGTTTCACGCGCAGGCCGTAGTGGCAGCCAATCAGCGCAATCAGCAGCCCGAACACCACCGATTTGCCCACGGCCAGCCACAGGTTGCCAATTTCCACCGCATCAGGCAGCGTGGCAAAAAAATACGCGGGTGTCACACCCAGCACGGCATCAGCCGCCAGCATGCCGCCCAAAAGTGCCGACAGCGTGGTCCAGACGGCGATCAGCGGCATGGCAACCGCCATGGCGATGGCGCGCGGCAACACCAGCCGGTAGCCTTTGGCAATGCCCATGACTTTCATGGCATCCAGCTCTTCGGTGACCCGCATCACACCAATCTGCGCTGTGATGGCCGAGCCGGAGCGTCCCGCGATCAGAATCGCGGCCAGCATGGGGCCGAGTTCGCGAATGATGGCAATGCCCAGAATGTTGACGATGAAACTGTCGGCGCCAAATTGGCGCAGCTGACGCGACATCAGGTAGGCCAGCACAATGCCAATCATGAAGCCCACCAGCGCGGTCACCGGCAGCGCGGTGGCCCCGATGCGGAACAGGTGGCCCGACACATCGCGCCACGGGCCGCGTCCGGGCGCACGCAGCAGGGTGGCGGTATCCAGCAGCAGTTGGCCCATCAGCGTCAGCAGGCCCACCAGGTGGTCCCACAGTCGCCAGAGCTTTTCGCCCAGTAGCAAAAAAAGTTGCCAGAAGCTGGTGCGGGCAGGCTGGTCATCCGGGGCGGAAAAACGCGCCACCCGTTCCAGCATGGCACGCTGGGCTGGGTTGATCTGCAACCCGGCTGGCCATTGGCGGCCCCAGGTGTTCCAGAGCAGTTGTGCGCCGGTATGGTCAAGCCGGGTCAAGGTGCGCAAATCCCAGTCGGTTGGCGGCGTGGACGCAGCGGCTTGCAATGGGCTCAGCGCCTGGCTGATGCGAAGCCACGCAGCGGGCTCGGCCAGGCGTGCGGCACTCCAACTGCCGCCCAGCGTCGCGCGGCGGCCGGTGTGGCTGTTCTCCAGGGTGAGTGTGGGGGTGGCTTCGGGCATGGCAATCTTCCGTGCTGCATCGTAACGGCAACGGTGGGTTGCTTGTCATACCGGGTCACGACCCGGCATCCAGACTTGCGGGTGGCACTGGTTTGCGGATCGGGTCTGCAATGACAGTCATTGGCCGTGCGGCAAAATGATTGAAGAACCATTTGAGAGACACCTAATGAGCACCACGTTTGACACCATCATCATCGGCGCGGGTACCGCTGGCTGCCTGCTGGCCAACCGGCTCAGTGCGGACCCGGCCAAAAGTGTGTTGCTGATCGAGGCGGGTCGCCCCGACAACTACCACTGGATTCACATCCCTGTGGGTTACCTGTATTGCATTGGCAACCCGCGCACCGACTGGCTTTACAAGACCGAGCCCGATGCGGGTCTGAACGGGCGCAGCCTGCGTTACCCGCGCGGCAAGGTGCTGGGCGGCTGCAGCAGTATCAACGGAATGATCTACATGCGTGGGCAAGCGCGTGACTATGACCAGTGGGCGCAACTGACCGGCGATGACGCCTGGGCTTGGCAGGCTGCTCTGCCGGATTTCATGGCGCATGAAAATCACTACAAGTTGGATAGCTGTTCACGCAATGATTACAAGGGAGAAGACTCAAACAGACTTGAGAGATTCAGCCAGTTTCACGGCACTGGCGGTGAGTGGCGGGTGGAAAAACAGCGCCTGCGTTGGGATGTGCTCGATGCATTTGCACAGGCGGCGCAGCAGGCTGGCATACCTGCGTCCCAGGATTTCAATGCTGGGTCAAACGAAGGCGTGGGCTATTTTGAGGTGAACCAGAGGCGCGGCTGGCGCTGGAACACCGCCAAGGCGTTTTTGCGCCCGGAGTGCGCGCGCCGCCCGAACTTCACGCTGTGGACCTCTTCCCAGGTGGTCAAACTCTTGATCGAGCCACAAGCCAGCGGCCAGTTGCGTTGCACCGGCGTGCAGGTGCGCACCCCCAGCGGCATGGTCAGTGCGCAGGCGGCGGCAGATGTCATTTTGAGCGCCGGCAGCATTGGGTCGCCCCAAATCCTGCAACTCTCGGGCATCGGGCCGGCTGCCTTGTTGCAAGCACACGGCGTGCCGGTGTTGTTTGACGCGCCTGGTGTTGGCGCCAACCTGCAGGACCACTTGCAGATTCGCTCGGTGTACAAGGTGCAAGGGGTCAAAACGCTCAATGTTCAGAGCAGCTCGCTATGGGGCAAGGCCATGATCGGGCTGGAGTATGCCCTCAGGCGCAGCGGCCCGATGAGCATGGCCCCGAGCCAGCTCGGGGCCTTCACCCGCAGCGATGCCAGCCAGGTTTACCCGAACATTGAGTACCACGTGCAGCCGCTGAGCCTGGAAGCCTTTGGCGAGCCGCTGCACCCTTTTCCAGCGTTCACCGCCAGTGTCTGCAACCTGAACCCGACCAGCCGTGGCAGCGTGCAGATCAAATCGCCCGACTTCACGGCAGCCCCAGCCATTGCCCCGAACTACCTCAGCACTGAAGAAGACCGCAAGGTGGCGGCTGATTCGCTGCGCCTGACGCGCACCATCGTGCAGCAACCGGCCCTGGCCAAATACCAGCCGCAGGAGTTCAAACCCGGTGTGCAATATCAGACGGACGATGATCTTGCGCGGCTGGCAGGCGACATCGCCACTACTATTTTTCACCCGGTTGGCACCACCAAGATGGGCCGTGCAGATGACCCGCTGGCGGTGTTGGACAGTCACCTGCGGGTGCGCGGCCCGGGTGGCTTGATTGCAGGTTTGCGTGTGGTGGATGCCGGTGCCATGCCCGTCATCACCAGTGGCAACACCAATTCACCGGTGCTGATGATGGCTGAGAAGGCGGTGCGCTGGATTCAGGCCTGCATTTGAGGCTGGCTGACGGCGGTGGCGCCGTTCCGGTGCAGCCCGCCGGTGGTCAGTAGCGGCTGAGCAGGGATTGGTCATCGGCCGGGTCGCCAGGCCCTGGCTCGTAAGTAATGTTTGCCCCGGCGTGCTGGAACTGTCCGTTGTTGTCCACCTTGAAGACCGCCACGGTCTGCACAAGTTCAGCCGCCTGTGTTCTGAGGCTGGTGGCAGAAGCTGCCATTTGCTCAACCAGTGCTGCGTTTTGCTGGGTCGTTTCGTCCATGTGGGTAACGGCTTCTCCCACCTGGGACACACCTGACGATTGTTCACTGCTGGCCGAGCTGATCTCGCCCATGATGTGAATCCCGATTCTTCTGCCGATGTGTCATACAAAGTCAATGACAGATGGCAAATGTCGGGATGGCTGTCTCTAGAAGAGACTTCGGCGCGCCAATTGAGTGGCGACGCTTTGCGTTGGGATGCCGATCTGCGCGACACCACCAAAGCCTGGGGTTTTGGCCTGAAAGGAAGAGTACGGTCCAATCTGCACATCGGCGCGGACATCAGCAGTTCA
>CAISLL010000105.1 GCA_903886165.1 uncultured beta proteobacterium
AAAACTGGCGTAGCTGGTCTCATTCATCATGGCGTCAAGTTCAGCCGGGTTGGTCAGTTTGAACTTGAAAAACCAGCCGGCACCCAGGGGGTCGGCGTTGGCCAGGGAAGGGTCGTCGCGCAGCGTTTCATTCACCTCCAACACCTCACCGTTGGCGGGCATGTAAACGTCGGCTGCCGCCTTGACCGACTCAACGACGGCAACGGCATCCTTTTGTGCGTAGGTTTTGCCGACTTCGGGCAGGTCCACAAACACCACGTCGCCCAAAGCGTCTTGCGCATGGTGGGTGATGCCCACGGTGGCGGTGTCGCCGTCAATTTTGATCCATTCGTGGTCTTGCGTGTATTTGATTGTCATGATGGTCTTCTAGAAAGTGATGGGTAAAAAAATTGAAAAGTTCAACCGCGGAAATAGTGGGTGGGCACAAACGGCATCGCCACCACCTGCATGGCCACGGGCTTGTCGCGCACGATGGCGTTCACCTGGGTGCCCAGGACAGCCAATTCGGGGGGCACATAACCCATGGCGATAGGCTGGTCGATGGTCGGGCCGAGCAGTCCGCTGGTAACTTCACCAATGGGCTGACCGTCGAGGTCCTGCAATTCAGTGTGTTCGCGCACCGGCACCCGGGACAGCGCCAGAAGTCCTACACGTTTTCGGCCGATAGTCCCCATTTCTCCTGCCAGTTGCGCTAGTATTTTAGAAGCACCCGGGAAGCTGCCAGCGCGGGCGCCACCAGCCCTGCGCACCCTTTGCATGGCCCACTGCAGGCCTGCTTCCACGGGCGTGGTGCTGCTGTCGATGTCGTTGCCATAAAGCGGCAGCCCGGCTTCAAGTCGCAGCGAGTTGCGAGCACCCAAGCCAATCGGTTTGACTTCGGGTTGCGCCAGCAAGGCATTGGCCAGCGCCATCGCATCGGACCCATGCACCGAGATCTCAAACCCGTCTTCACCGGTGTAGCCGCTGCGGGTCAGGAACACGCTGATGACTTGTGTACCGGTCTTGACTGTGAAGTCGCCGCCGGTCATGAAGAACAGCTTTTCCACACCTGGCGCCAAGCGCGACAGGACAGTGGCAGCTCGCGGGCCTTGCAATGCCAGCAGGGCAAACTCCGGCATCGGGATGATCTGGCAGCGCTGACCAATTTTTGCCTGGATGTGCGCAATGTCGCCGACCTTGCAGGCGCCGTTGACAATGACAAACAGCTCATCCGCACTTTTCTTGAAAAACATCAGGTCGTCGATGATGCCGCCGTCGTCATTGAGCAGCAGGCCGTACCGTTGTTTGCCCACGGGCAGGTCGATCACATCGACCGGGATCAGGCTTTCAAAGGCCGCAGCCGCGTCCGGCCCCACCAGACGCAACTGGCCCATGTGCGACACGTCAAACAGGCCGGCGGCGGTGCGGGTGTGTTTGTGTTCGGCCATCAGACCCTGCGGGTACTGCACCGGCATGGAATAGCCGGCAAACGGCACCATGCGGGCGCCAAGAGCTAGGTGCAAATCATTCAGGGGAACATTCAACAGCGAATCAGGTGAGGCAGACATCAGGGCACTCCAGGTGAGGCAATCAGGGGCAAATAAAAACCATGGCACAGATTGTGGTCCATGTCATGGGATGCCCCCGCTGTCCGCTTTACCTGAGAGATTCGCCGGGCCGAATCGCAAAAAAGCGCTTGGCTGCGGGTTGCTCCTTCGGTGGGTTGCAGGGCGCCGTGTCAACGGCGTGCAACCTCTCTCCAGTGGGGATACGTCGAAAACCTGGCGGATTGACGACGTTAGTCAGTCCTTTTGCCTGAGCGTTCAGGCTGCTGCGATCAGCAACCCTGCGCCTTCGGCGGCTGCCGTTGATCGGAATCATGGGCAACGCTCTCCTGACACGGCGAATTCTAACTGCTTAAAAAGTCTCCCAGTCCCCGTCGCTGCTGCCTGAGGCACGGGTTGCTGGAAGTGCCACAGGTGCCGACAGGGGCGCTGGCGCTGCAGCTCTGGCGGGAGTTGGCCGCCCGGGTGCTGCGCTGTGGCCGCGTGCCGCAGCACCTTTGGGAGTGCCAGCGGTGCGCCGGTCAGAACCCTTGAAGTTGCTTACCTTGGGCGGGTGCGTGCGCACGGCGCTTGTGGTGGGCAGGGCCAGGCCTGGCTGGCTGTTTCCGGCGTCGAGCTTGAACACAGCCACGGTTTGCACCAGTTCGTCGGCCTGGGATTTCAGGCTGCCGGCGGCGGCCGCCATTTCTTCGACCAGTGCCGCGTTTTGCTGGGTTGCCTGGTCCATTTGTGTCACGGCTTCACCGACCTGGCTGACGCCCTGGCTTTGTTCGTTGCTGGCCGCGCTGATCTCGCCCATGATGTCGGTGAC
>CAISLL010000106.1 GCA_903886165.1 uncultured beta proteobacterium
CTGCTTAAGGCGCGTTGGATGCACAAAATCTGGTGGTCTGAAAAGGCTGCCTGACGTGGTGGGCTGTTTGTGCAGAAGCACAGACAGGCCATCCAAGACCGTTGGTGTGCGAGGAGTTCGCTCCAAGTGCTTAATCAGAAATAACCAACGCAGATGGCGATCCCGCTGCCAAAGAACCGACAAAGTTCCGAAACAGTTGGTCGCTGCAATGTGGCGTGCTGGAGTTGGTGTGAAAAACGCGGACAAAAGCACATTTTGAAGGAGTAGACCTTGAGTTTAAATCGCAGTGAGAAAGAAGCGGTCATCAGTGATGTGACTGGCCTCGCCGCTAAAGCTCAAACGCTCGTGATGGCGGAATACCGCGGCATCACGGTCGCCGATATGACCAAATTGCGCTCAAATGCGCGCAGCAACGGTGTGTCTCTGAGTGTGTTGAAAAACACCTTGGCCCGTCGTGCTGTCGCAGGCAGTGGCTTTGAGGTTGTGTCCGACCTGATGACTGGTCCGCTGATCTACGGATTCTCTGAAGATGCAGTTGCAGCCGCGAAAGTGGTTGCAGAGTTCGCGAAAGCCAATGCCAAATTGGTCATTCGCGGAGGTGCATTTGCCGGGAAAGCCCTGGATGTCGAAGGCGTGAAGCAATTGGCAAGTATTCCCTCCAAGGAAGTTTTGCTGGCTCAATTGCTGGGCTTGATGCAGTCCCCCATTTCGCGTACAGCCCGTGTGCTGGCCGCATTGGCGGAGCAACGTGGCGCTGGTGCAGAAGAAGCTGCCCCAGCAGAGGCAGTCGCAGCTTAATTGCCGCCTGTCTGTAGTAACCAAAATTGTTAGGAAATCAAAATGGCATTCGATAAAGACGCATTTTTGACCGCGCTCGACAGCATGACGGTCATGGAACTCAACGACCTGGTGAAAGCCATCGAAGAGAAATTTGGCGTGAGCGCTGCAGCGATGTCTGCACCTGCTGCTGGCGGTGGCGCTGCTGCTGCTGTTGTCGAAGAAAAGACCGAATTCAACGTCGTTCTGCTTGATGCTGGCGCCCAAAAGGTGTCGGTCATCAAGGCCGTTCGCGAAATCACGGGTTTGGGCTTGAAAGAGGCCAAAGACATGGTTGATGGCGCGCCGAAGAACGTCAAGGAAGGCGTCTCAAAGGCTGACGCTGATGCTGCTTTGAAGAAGCTGGTGGATGCCGGTGCCAAGGCTGAACTCAAGTAATTGAGTTTGCTTACAGGCTGGAGTGCTGTCAAAGGCCTCCAGCCTTTGGTGTTTCTTGAGAGCACACTGAAAAGAGTTTGAACAAAGTTTTTTCAGTGTCTTCTAACCCCGACAGCAGAAGATGCCTTGGTTCGGGTTGCATGCAATGTGCAACCGTCCGCCAATGATTGGTAGTGGCCAATCGCCAAGATTTAAAGTCGCCCAGGACTACCCCAAGTTCCTCTAGTTGCCCGGAGATTTCATGGCCTATTCATACACCGAACGCAAGCGGATTCGTAAAAACTTTGGCACTCGCGACAGCGTGCTGGAAATCCCTTACCTGTTGCAGATGCAAAAAGATGCTTACACGGCGTTTCTGCAAGCGGAAGTGGCCCCCAAAAAGCGCACCAACGAAGGTCTTCAAGCGGCTTTTGATGCGGCCTTTCCGATTGTGTCGCACAACGGTTTTGTCGAAATGAAGTACCTAGAGTACAACTTGGCAAAACCAGCGTTTGACGTGCGTGAATGCCAGACCCGTGGCCTGACATTTGCGTCAGCCGTGCGCGCCAAGGTGCAATTGATCATTTATGACCGTGAATCCTCCACTACTCAAAACAAGGTGGTCAAAGAAGTCAAGGAGCAGGAAGTCTATATGGGCGAAGTGCCCCTGATGACGGAAAAAGGCTCGTTTGTGATCAATGGCACGGAGCGAGTGATCGTGTCCCAGTTGCACCGTTCACCAGGTGTGTTCTTTGAACATGACAAGGGCAAGACACACAGCTCAGGCAAGTTGCTGTTTTCCGCCCGCATCATCCCTTACCGTGGCTCCTGGCTCGATTTTGAATTTGACCCCAAGGACATCCTGTATTTTCGGGTGGATCGTCGGCGCAAGATGCCGGTCACGATTCTGCTTAAGGCCATTGGCCTGAACAACGAGTCGATCCTTGCCAACTTTTTTGTGAACGACAACTTCCGTTTGATGGACAGTGGCGCCCAAATGGAGTTTGTGGCTGAGCGCCTGCGCGGCGAGGTGGCACGTTTTGACATCACCGACAAGAGCGGTAATGTGGTTGTGGTCAAGGAAAAACGTGTCACCGTGCGGCACACCCGTGAATTGGAGCAGTCCGGCACCACGCATATCTCGGTGCCTGAAGATTTCCTGATTGGTCGCGTTGTGGCGCGCAACATCGTCGATACCGACACCGGTGAAATTTTGGCCAAAGCCAATGAAGAACTGACGGAAGCCCTGCTCAAAAAACTGCGCAGTTCCGGCGTACAGGATCTTGCGTGCATCTACACAAATGAACTTGACCAGGGGGCCTACATTTCGCAAACCCTGCGATCCGACGAAACGGTCGACGAATTCGCTGCACGCGTCGCCATTTACCGCATGATGCGCCCAGGCGAGCCCCCCACGGAAGATGCCGTGCAGGCATTGTTTCAGCGCCTCTTCTACAACCCCGACACCTATGACTTGTCGCGTGTGGGGCGCATGAAGTTCAATGCCAAGATGGGTCGCGCGGATTCCACAGGACCGATGGTGCTGACCAACGAAGACATTCTGGCCGTGGCCAAGATTCTGGTGGACTTGCGCAATGGAAATGGCGAGGTTGATGACATTGACCACCTTGGCAATCGCCGGGTGCGCTGTGTGGGTGAACTGGCTGAGAACCAGTACCGCATGGGCTTGGCGCGCATCGAGAAAGCCGTCAAGGAGCGCTTGGGTCAGGCCGAGCAGGAACCCTTGATGCCGCATGACTTGATCAATAGCAAGCCGATTTCCGCTGCGTTGAAAGAGTTCTTCGGTGCGTCGCAGTTGTCGCAGTTCATGGATCAGACCAACCCCTTGTCGGAGATCACCCACAAGCGCCGTGTGTCGGCCCTTGGCCCGGGTGGCTTGACCCGTGAGCGTGCCGGCTTTGAAGTGCGTGACGTGCACGTGACCCATTACGGTCGTGTTTGCCCGATTGAAACGCCTGAAGGCCCGAACATTGGCCTGATCAACTCTCTGGCACTTTACGCGCGCCTGAATGATTACGGGTTCATTGAGACGCCGTACCGCCGCGTGGTGGATGGCAAGGTGACCATGGACATCGACTACTTGTCTGCCATCGAAGAGGGCAAGTATGTGATCGCCCAGGCCAACGCAGCGCTCGACAAGGAAGGGCGCCTGACGGGTGATTTGATCTCCGCCCGGGAAGCGGGCGAGTCTGTGCTGGTGGGTTCAGAGCGTGTGCAGTACATGGATGTGTCTCCCGCGCAGATTGTGTCAGTGGCAGCCTCGCTGGTTCCCTTCCTTGAGCATGACGATGCCAACCGCGCTTTGATGGGCGCCAACATGTCGCGTCAGGCGGTGCCTGTGCTGCGCCCGGAAAAGCCCATGGTGGGTACCGGCATCGAACGCGTGGCTGCAGTCGATTCTGGGACGGTGGTCGTGGCCACCCGTGGCGGCGTGGTGGACTACGTCGACGCAACCCGTGTGGTGATCCGCGTGAACGACGCCGAGGCGCAGGCCGGTGAGGTCGGTGTGGACATCTACAACCTCATCAAATACCAGCGCTCGAACCAGAACACCAACATTCACCAGCGTCCCATAGTCAAGAAAGGCGATCATCTGGCCAAGGGGGATGTGATCGCTGACGGCGCATCGACTGATCTGGGTGAATTGGCTTTGGGCCAGAACATGTTGATTGGCTTCATGACCTGGAACGGCTACAACTTCGAAGACTCGATTCTGATCAGTGAGCGCGTCGTGGCGGAAGACCGTTACACCTCGATTCACATCGAAGAACTGGTGGTGATGGCACGTGACACCAAGCTCGGAGCAGAAGAAATCACCCGTGACATTCCCAACCTGAGTGAGCAGCAGTTGAATCGCCTGGATGAGTCGGGCATCATCTATGTGGGTGCCGAAGTGCAGCCAGGCGATACCCTGGTCGGCAAAGTGACACCCAAGGGTGAGACGACGCTGACTCCCGAAGAAAAACTGTTGCGCGCCATCTTTGGTGAAAAGGCCAGCGACGTGAAGGATACTTCACTGCGCGTGGACCAGGGTTCGCAAGGCACAGTGATTGATGTGCAGGTGTTTACCCGCGAAGGCATTACCCGTGACCGCCGTGCGCAGCAAATCATTGACGATGAACTCAAGCGTTTCCGTCTTGACCTGAACGATCAATTGCGCATCGTGGAAGGTGACGCGTTCGACCGGATCGAAAAGCTCCTGGTTGGCAAGGTTGCCAATGGTGGTCCGCAAAAGCTTGCCAAGGGAACCAAGCTTGACAAAGCTTACCTTGCAGCCGTTGAAAGATTCCACTGGTTCGACATTCGCCCGGCGGACGACGACGTGTCGGCCCAGTTGGAAAGCATCAAGAATTCGCTGGAGCAAACCCGCCACCGTTTTGATCTGGCCTTTGAAGAAAAGCGCAAGAAACTTACTCAAGGCGACGACTTGCCTGCAGGCGTGCTGAAGATGGTCAAGGTGTATGTGGCAGTCAAACGTCACCTGCAGCCCGGCGACAAGATGGCTGGCCGTCACGGCAACAAGGGCGTGGTGTCAAAGATCGTGCCGGTGGAAGACATGCCGCACATGGCCGACGGCACACCTTGCGACATTGTTCTTAATCCGCTCGGCGTGCCTTCCCGGATGAACGTTGGGCAGGTACTTGAAGTTCACCTGGGTTGGGCCGGCAAGGGCATCGGTCACCGCATTGGGGACATGCTGCAAACAGAAAGTCGTGTCGCCGAGTTGCGTCAGTTCCTGGAAGGTATTTACAACACCACAGGGCGCAAGGAAGATTTGTCACAACTCAGTGATGCGCAGTTGCTTGACATGGCTGCCAACCTGACAAGCGGCATGCCGTTTGCGACTCCGGTGTTTGATGGTGCCACCGAAGATGAAATTCGTGCCATGCTGAAACTTGCCTTCCCGGACGACATTGCGAAAGCCAAAGGCCTGACCGACACCCGCACCCAGGCGTATCTGTATGACGGACGCACCGGTGACCGCTTTGAACGCCCGACCACCATCGGTTACATGCATTACCTGAAGTTGCACCACTTGGTGGACGACAAGATGCACGCTCGCTCGACCGGGCCGTATAGCCTGGTGACTCAGCAACCATTGGGTGGCAAGGCGCAGTTTGGCGGCCAGCGTTTCGGTGAGATGGAGGTGTGGGCGTTGGAGGCCTACGGTGCCTCATACACCTTGCAGGAAATGCTGACTGTGAAGTCGGATGACGTGCAAGGCCGTACTAAGGTCTACGAGAGCATTGTCAAGGGCGAACACTCCATCGAAGCCGGCATGCCGGAATCGTTCAACGTGCTGGTCAAGGAAATCCGTTCTCTTGGCTTGGACATCGAGCTTGAACGCTCGTAATTGATCAAAGGAAATTAGTCATGAAGTCATTACTCGACCTGTTCAAGCAATTCACGCCCGATGAGCATTTTGATGCCATCACGATTGGCATGGCGTCGCCCGAAAAAATCCGGTCCTGGTCTTTTGGTGAAGTGAAAAAACCGGAAACCATCAACTACCGCACCTTCAAGCCTGAGCGTGATGGTCTTTTTTGCGCCAAGATTTTTGGCCCGATCAAAGACTACGAATGCCTGTGTGGCAAGTACAAACGTCTGAAGCATCGTGGTGTCATTTGCGAAAAATGCGGTGTGGAAGTCACACAGACCAAAGTGCGTCGCGAACGCATGGGCCACATCGACCTAGCGGCACCTTGCGCGCACATCTGGTTCCTGAAGTCCCTGCCCAGCCGTTTGGGACTGGTGCTTGACATGACGCTGCGTGACATCGAGCGCGTGTTGTACTTTGAAGCCTATGTCGTGACCGATCCCGGCATGACCCCGCTGAAGAAATACAGCATCATGTCGGAAGACGATTTCGATGCCAAGTTCAAGGAATATGGCGATGAATTCCAGGCCAAGATGGGTGCGGAAGGCGTCAAGGAGCTGCTGCAGAACCTTGATGTTGACAGCGAAATCGAAAAGCTGCGCAATGACCCAAGCGGTTCCGAACTGAAGATCAAGAAGAACACCAAGCGCCTCAAATTGCTTGAAGCGTTCAAAAAATCCGGCATCAAGCCCGAGTGGATGGTACTGGACGTGCTGCCGGTGTTGCCGCCAGACCTGCGTCCCTTGGTGCCGCTGGACGGTGGTCGTTTTGCGACCTCTGACCTGAACGACCTGTACCGCCGGGTGATCAACCGCAACAGCCGTCTGCGCCGTTTGCTTGAACTCAAGGCGCCTGAAATCATTGCCCGCAATGAAAA
>CAISLL010000107.1 GCA_903886165.1 uncultured beta proteobacterium
ATCCCCTGGTCATCGCTGGCGCTGCAATTCGGGTCTGACTATTCCAGACTGAGGGCATTCAGGGAAGC
This sequence comes from uncultured beta proteobacterium, assembly GCA_903886165.1. Lineage (GTDB taxonomy): Bacteria > Pseudomonadota > Gammaproteobacteria > Burkholderiales > Burkholderiaceae_C > Rhodoferax. Next base: position 69 of record CAISLL010000107.1, read on the forward strand.
ATTCTTGCAAGAGCTGAAGAAGGTTGTCCTGGTCTATGGGCAGGTGCAGGTCGAGGCCAGTGAGCAGGGTTTGATCGTCAAGCCATCAATGACGCATATTCCAATGACAAGGGGCAAGCCATGAGCTGCGTTGAATCGGTGGCGGGTTCACGCATAAATGGTCGCGCAAGTTGTCCACATTGGTGCTGTGGATTGCCAAGTTATCCACGCATAAATGGTGGCGCTGGAATGGCTTATCCACGCATAAATGGTGGCGGGTTCACGCATAAATGGTGGCGCACCTATATAGAACCTGTATTGCCTGTAATAAATACACCTGTAGTAGGAGCTTCGCCTTTTGTGCACAACCCTGTCGGGTTGCACACCAACCGGCTTGCACTTGCTACCGACAACCTTTTGAAAAGCTAAAAATGCCAAAAGTCATCGGAGTCATTCAAGTCAAGGGCGGCGCGGGTAGATCGACCGTATCCACCAACCTGGCAGGCGAGCTGTCCAAGCTGGGCAAGACCATCCTGATCGACTGCGACATGCCACAAGGCACAAGCGCGAGCTGGTATGCAGTCAGGGTTCAGTCTGGCAAAAAAGGCGGGCTGACCACCGACACCGCATCCAGTCATCAGGAACTGGTCACCAAGGTGCAGGAATACAGCAAGGCCGACTACATCGTGCTGGACGGGCCACCACGCATCGCAGAGCTGACAAGGGCCATCCTGGTGCTGGCTGACCTGTGCCTGATACCTGTGGGCGCATCGGCGGCTGAGATATGGGCCACCAATGACCTGCTGGCGCTGATTACTGCGGCCAAACAGGTGAAGGCCATCAATGCAAGGATGGTCTGGACACGCTACCGGCCAAACACCAAGCTGGCGCAAGAGTTGTCGGAGCTGGCAACCAAGGAGCTGGGCCTGGCGGCGCTGACCACAACGCTGGGAATGCGGGTCACCTACATGCAGGCGCTGGGTGAAGGTTTGACCGTGGCAGAGCTGGCCGACCAGAGCGCAAAAGTCGAGGCCAGATCATTGGTCGAGGAAGTCAAAAAACTATTGAAGGTAAAACCATGAGCACAGCAAAGAAAACCACCACACTGACAAAACCAACCCTGTCCAAGACATCAGAGCAGGCTATTACCTTCGCTGAAGCTGGCACCCCTGCCACTGAGACAAAGCGGGTTTTCCATGCGCCTGAAGGCTATCGGCGGTTGACCATCAATCTGACCCACGGACTGCACAAGAAGCTGAAGCAGGCGGCGCTGGATAACGACTGCACCGCTACCGACATTGTTGAAAGGATGCTGCTGGAAAAGCTGGGCTGATTCTGTCCGTTACGAGTAACAGGCCACCATCATGGCAAAGACCAACAGCACACGGCAGGCAGAGTTCAGGGCGCGTATGCGCGAGGAAGGCAAGCAGGCGCTGCATATCTGGGTGACACCAGAGCAAGCGGCCAAAGTGCAGGCTGTCATCAACCTAGCCGAGCCTGTCCTGGTCGCACCGTTACGAGTAACAAAGCCAACCGGCAAGCCTGCACCTGTCGCTGGCAAGAACCCCCTGCCAGTGATACCGACCAAGGCACCGGCTTCAATTGCCAAAGAGCTGAAGGATGCCGACACCTTGCGCAAGAAGAAGCTGGCACAGATCGCCAAACTCCAAAAGGATGCCGAAGGTATTGAGAGCTGGTATCGGCAGACAGTGGCATCGTGCAATAGGCTGTGATCGTCACATATGTATGCACTGCGACAAACATTCACGACCATGCTGCTGGCGCTGGCCTGCACTGCCAATGCCGAAACCATCACCGGCCTGGTTGTCGGTGTTTCCGATGGTGACACCATCACCGTGCTGGATGCCGACAAGGTTCAGCACAAGATTCGGCTGGCCGGTATTGATGCACCAGAGAAAAAGCAGGCATTCGGTAACCGATCCAAAGAGTCACTATCTGATCTGGTATTCGACAAAACGGTGAATGTTGAGACTGACAAGCGCGACCGCTACCGGCGGGAAATTGGCAAGGTGCTGGTCAATGGGCGGGATGTCAATCTGGTGCAGGTCGAGCGCGGCATGGCCTGGTTCTATCGGCAGTATCAGCGCGAGCAGTCACCCAATGACCGGCGACTGTATGAGGCGGCTGAAGATGCGGCCAGAGCTGACAAGCGCGGCCTGTGGCGTGATGCTGACCCAATGCCACCCTGGGAGTTCAGGCACAACAAGATCAAGCCTTGAAACAGTCGCTATTGTTTTGATAGCTGCTTGCGCACATTCCACGAGGGCTAGAGCACTAAAAGGCATATAGACACCGGCTGTAGCACTGCCCACCACCATCGCGGTCATGCTGGGCACATTGCCGTTTGAATGGCGCTTTGCGCTGTGGGCACTGCACCCAACATCACCGCTTACCTATCGCGTGAGTCTGTAGTTCAGTCAGTG
>CAISLL010000108.1 GCA_903886165.1 uncultured beta proteobacterium
GGCCACCAGAACCCCGGGGAGCTTGGGTTTGTATTTTTTCAGCCCCCACATCAGGCTGATTGCCAAAACTCCCATGGCCAGAGTTGGCAAGTGGGTATCGCGCCATTGGCCCAATACACCCCAGAAATCAACCAAAAATTGACCACTGTTGGGCATCGACAAGCCAAACAGCTTACTCACCTGCGACATGGCGATGATCAGCGCCGCAGCATTGGTAAAGCCAACGATCACCGGGTGGGAAAGAAAATTGACAATCACCCCGAGTTTTAAGATGCCCAAAGTCAGCTGAACCAGGCCAACCGTGAGTGCCAACAGGATGGCCAGTGCGATGTAGGCTTCGGTGCCCGGTTGTGCCATGGGGGCCAGGGCAGACGCCGTCAGCAGCGAGACCACGGCCACAGGTCCGGAGCCCAACTGGTTGGAACTTCCCCACAGTGCGGCTACGGCAACCGGTATAAAAGCAGCGTAAAGACCAAAATAGGCTGGCAGGCCTGCGAGCTGGGCATAAGCCATGGACTGAGGGATCAGCACCAGCGCAACCGTCAAGCCGGCTAACAAGTCGGCCCTCAGCGTTTGGCCGTGATATGGAAACCAGCGCAGGAACGGGAATAAACGCTTCAAGACAAGACCTAGGAAATCGTCTGGTAGTACAGGTTTTGCGGGTGATTGGCCTGCGCAAAAAAGAACCAGCGCTCAGCCAGCAAACCAATGTACTGGGCTGCAAAGGCCATGAAGAGCAAGGTCAGCGAAGCTGATGGCACGCCCAGCGCCAGCAACAGCAGGGGCACCGGAAACACCAACAACAAAAATGCCCATTTGACCGAACGCATCAGTTCTGCCGTGCGACCATGAAAAAATTCGCGCATGTTGAACGATCCGCCCATGAAGCCCATGGCTTTTTGCACAATGCGCGGGTGCTTGATGCCAATGGCACTTTGCAGGCTTGACTTGGGTTTGAGCCGAGCGTTGCGCACCAGCGAGGCGGCGCGCGTCACACCGGCCAACGCCGTCAGCACCACCGCAGCCAAGCCAAACGGCTTGACCAAGGCGGCCACATCCATGCCCGCGGCAAGCCATGTGGCAAGCGTCAGCCCGGAGGCGCAGCCCAGCAGCAGGTAGTTCACCACGGTCAGCGGGCTGGCCCACTCCTGCAGGAAGCGAACTGAGGCATATATCATTGCAGTGCTTATAAATAAAGCGACGCATGCTATTGTAGTTATAGCTCCTATCATCACAGTGTTGCCCATGCCAAGGTAGTGCGCACCCGCATAAGCAAACAAGCCAGCCATGAAAACTGGCAGCGCGATGACTTCGCGCGACAACCAGGAGGTGCGCCACATGGCAGCCGAGCGCCAGGCCCGCTCAGGACGACCCAGGTGAAAAAATGAAGCCAACAAGCCCAGCCCTGTCAGTGCCAGGGAAACCAGACTCGCCGTGAACAAAAAACGCTGGCTGTCAGGTGCGGCCAGCGTGCCTGACAGCTCGGTTGCGAAGAGCGCCAGAAACAGCCCCTGGGCTGCACCACAAAGCGTGGTGAGAAAAATGACAGAAAAAGCGGGTTGCATGGTGTGTTTGTCTGTGGGTCAGGTGGCGAAATCTTCACGGCCCAGGTCGCGCTGGCTGATCTCTGGCTTCTTGTTGTCAATCTTGAGCGGGTTGTCCACGCGCACAAGGTCTTCCGGGTGAATGCGGATTTCAGTCTTGCGCCGCGGCAGGTAATGGTTGGCCGGGCGGGTGCCCCACTCGGGCATGAGCTGGTAGCCACCGCGCTCGGCAATCGCTTGCGACACCTCGGACTCGGGGTCGTGGATATCACCAAACAAGCGGGCGTTGGCCGGGCAGGCGATCACACACGAGGGCTTGCGTTGCGGCTCAGGGATGGTGACATCGCTGATGCGATCCACACACAAGGTGCACTTGGTCATGACCTTGCGCTGTTCGTCAAACTCGCGCGCACCGTAGGGGCAAGACCAGCTGCAGTATTTGCAGCCAATACATTTGTCATAGTCAACCAGCACAATGCCGTCTTCAGCACGTTTGTAGCTGGCCCCTGTGGGACACACCGGCACACAGGGCGGGTCTTCACAATGCAGGCACGATTTCGGAAAGTGCACCGTTTGTGTGTTGGGGTATTCACCCACTTCAAAGGTTTGCACCCGGTTGAAAAAGGTGCCGTTGGGCTCGGCAGCGTAAGGATTCAGATCAACCAGGGAGCCAGCGGTGCCCGAGGTATTCCACTGCTTGCAGCTGGTCACGCAGGCATGGCAACCCACGCAGACATTGAGGTCAATGACAAGGGCGAGTTGGGTCACTTGAACTCTCCCTTGCCGGCAAAATAAGCTTGGCTGCCTGGGGGGTTTTGTTGCATGCCGGGCATAGGTGTCATGGCTTTGAACTGGGGCGAAGTGGCTTCTGGCTCGCCGTCCTGGGCTTTGTAAATACGCACCTTCACGTCATACCAGGCGGCTTGCCCTGTGATGGGGTCCGAGTTGGAAATGGCCGCACCGGCGGCCGATGGCGGCAGCACTTCAGAAATCAAATGATTGAGCAAAAAGCCGCGTTGCGATTCATTGGCATCGTCAGACAGGTTCCAGGCGCCGGCTGATTTGCCAATGGCGTTCCAGGTCCAGACCGTGCCGGGTTCCACCGCCTCGGAATAGCGGCACATGCAGCGCACCTTGCCCCATTGGGACTCAACCCACATCCAGCCGCCGTCGGCAATGCCTTGGGCCTGGGCGGTCTTGGTGTTGACCATGAGGTAGTTGTGTGCGTGAATCTGGCGCAACCAGGCGTTTTGCGAGTCCCACGAGTGGTACATGGCCATGGGGCGCTGGGTGATGGCATTGAGCGGGTATTTGGCCGTGTCTGAGGCCTGCTCTTCAAGCGGCACATAGTGAAACGGCAGCGGATCAAAGTAGGTTTCGACGCGTTTGCGCAAGTGGTCTGGCGGCTGCCTGCCAGCGCGTTTGCCTTGCGCAGCCCGCCGAAACCCCTGCAAAAATTCAGAGTAGATGTGGATGATGATGGGATCTTTGTCGCGCCGGATGCCAACGCTTTGCGCCCAGTTCATGTAGCCCTGGTTCCAGTTGCGCATGTACTGGTGTTCCACAGGCATCTCATAATGAAAGTGGCA
>CAISLL010000109.1 GCA_903886165.1 uncultured beta proteobacterium
CGGTCGACGCCAAACCCGCCTATTGGCGGTGCTTGCCGCGCGCGGCACAAGCAGCTTTTGGCAAGGTAGCAGTTGGCCAACGCTGAAGCTCTCGGCAACGGTCTGCGCAGGGGTGTGGCTTGCAGGTCATCCACTGTTTAAGTATATTTTATAGCTGTATGTCAATAATATGAACGCCTTCTAGCTACTACTTATATAGCTAAGTGGTACTGATGTCCATACCCCATGCCTGAGCAGCCAGCACTGTCACGATAGTTTCACAAACCGCTGAAACACTCATGCGCTGATACAACCCACTCATGAGGTCACCCACGTGAACAAGCAAGCGCTGCGCCCAAACGACATCTTCAACGCTGAAGACTCCAATACCACCCGCAACCCCCACATTGACGCAATCGTCAGCGCCCGTTTGAGCCGTCGGCACCTGTTGCTTAGCGGCGCCGGGGCGGCCGGTGGCGCGCTGCTGGGTGGCCTGGGTCTGAGCGGCTGTGCCACAACCGCCAGCGCAGGTGCCGCTGCCGGCGCCACAGGACTGGCGGCGCCCCTGAGCACGCTGGGTTTTGCGGCGGTCGGTAAAAGCCTGGCGGACGCTGTCACGGTGGCACCGGGTTACCAGGTTCAGGTGCTTTACGCGCTCGGGGACCCGCTCACCGGCGCCACACCTGCCTACAAGAACGACGGCACCGACACCGCCTACGAGCAGCGCGCCGGCGATCACCACGACGGCATGGAATGGTTTGGCCTGGACAGCAGCGGCCAACCCTCCGCCAGCAGCACCCACCGTGCCCTGCTGGCGATCAACCACGAAGCCACCACCGACGAAAAACTCAGTTCATTTTTTCTGCACGCCAACGGCGGCACATCAACCCTGCCACGCCCAGCGGCAGAAGTGGACAAAGAAGTGGCCATTCACGGCCTCTCGGTGGTGGAGATCCAGGCCAAGGGCGGCCAATGGGCGTATCAGGCCGCGTCGCCCTTTAACCGCCGCGTCACACCGCTGACCGAGGTGCTGATCCACGGCCCGGCAAAGGGCAGCGAGCACCTGACCACCAAATTCAGCCCGGACGCGACCCGCGCGCGCGGCACGCTGAACAACTGCGGCACCGGCAAGACCCCCTGGGGCACGTTTGTGTCGGGCGAGGAAAACTGGGCCGGCTATTTCTTTCGCGATGCCAAGGACGATGAGCGGCGTGGCAAGAAAAACAAACAGGTGACAGGCCTGGAGCGCTACGGCCGCAAGGCCGGTGCTGCCAGCCGCCACGGCTGGGAAAGCGCCGGTGTGGCCGACCAGTATGTGCGCTGGAACAATGGCGCGCTGGCAAGTGATGCCAAAAGCGACTACCGCAACGAAATGAACACCTTTGGTTATGTGGTGGAGATGGACGCCTACAACATTCGGCTCGCCGTGCGCAAGCGCACCGGCCTGGGCCGTTTTGCGCACGAGAGTGTGAGTTTTGCCAAACCGGTGCCGGGCCAACCGGTGGTGGCGTACAGGGGTGACGACTCGCGCGGCGAGTACATGTACAAGTTTGTCTCGGCCGCCAAATGGGACGCGGCCGATGCCCACAGCGCCAACCCGCTGGCGGTGGGTGACAAATACCTCGACCAGGGCACGCTGTACGTGGCCAGCTTCAAGGCCGATGGCAGCGGCCAATGGCTGGCGCTTTCCATGTCCAACCCGTTCATCGCGGCCAACCCGGACTTCGAGTTCACCTCGACGGCGGACATCGCCATCTTTACCCGCCTGGCCGCTGACGCCGTCAACGCCACCCGGATGGACCGCCCGGAGTGGGGCGGCGTGAACCCGCGCAATGGCGACTTCTACATGACGCTGACCAACAACAGCAACCGCACGGTGGATGGTGAGATGGGCGTGGATGCCGCCAACCCGCGCAGCTACATCGACCTGAAGGGTGGCAACAAGGAGCAAAAAGGCAATGTCAATGGCCACATCATCCGCGTGGCGCAAGCCCACCCGGCGGACACCGCCTTCACCTGGGACATTTACCTGTTTGCCGCAGAAGCCGACGCGGACAAAACCCGTGTCAACCTGTCCAGCCTGACCGATGACAACGACCTGTCAGCGCCCGATGGCCTGGTGTTCAGCCCCAGCACCGGCATTTGCTGGATCCAGACCGATGACGGTGCCATGACCGACAAGACCAACTGCATGCTGTTGGCGGCGATCCCCGGCAAGGTGGGCGACGGCAGCACCCAGACACTGAGTTACAAGCGCAGCGACGGCAGCCAAAAGCGGGTCGAGACGCCGATGGGCAAGGCGCAGTCACCCGACATCCTGAAACGGTTCCTGGTGGGCCCGGTCAACTGTGAAATCACCGGCCTGTGTGAGTCACCCGACGGGCGCGCGATGTTCATCAACATTCAGCACCCCGGCGAACTCACCGCCATGGCCGACGTTGGCAAACCTGCCAAATACACCAGCCACTGGCCAGCAAATGCAGGTTACGGTGCCGGTCAGCGGCCACGCTCTGCCACCATCGTCATCACCAAGCGTGATGGGGGTGTGATCGGAAGTTGATGCTGCAAGCGTTGGGCTGACAAAAATTAATTGGCAATGCCGCGACAGAGGTGAACTTTTGTAACTGTTCAGCGTCTTTGGGGGCTTGTCCACTGACGACTGTCAGAACTCGGCCTGGGGCGGAACTCAGTTGTGTGGCTGGCGCACCGACTAATCCATGTCAATGTCGAGGCTGAGCGCATTGGCGATGGTGTCGAGCTGTGCTTTCAGTTCGGCAAGGTCCAGCGCCACCGGCACCTCCACGCTGACCGTTGCCTCGAACCAGGGCGCGCCGCTCATGGGGGCGCTGGTAATGGTGGTCACCATGTCGTGCACATTGATGTTGCGTGCGGCCAGGGCGGTGGCCACCTCGCGCACGATGCCGGGGCGGTCGTTGCCAATGATGGTCAGGCGTAAAAGGTGGTCAGGCTCGAGCGTGCCACCATGTGGCCCCGCCCCGGCCACGATGATCGTCAGCTGGTCGCTCGAAAGAGCTGCCAAGGCCGCGTGCAACGCCGGCAAATCGGCCTGACTGACCCCCACCTGGACAATACCGGCAAAATGGCCTGCCAACTCGCTCATGCGGCTTTCAAGCCAGTTGCCACCATGGCTGCTCACGGTTTGCGCCAGTTTGCCAACCAGACCGGGCTTGTCTGCACCGACAAAAGTAAACACCATTGTGGTCGTCATGCTCAGACTCCTGGTTGCTCATCAAGGGGCTGAAACTGGCCTTGCCGACCAGTTCAGGGAGTTGACAGTTTAGTCCTTTCACGCCCTGAAATTGGGGCGATTTGGAACACCTGAATTGTCACGATGCACAAACACCTATTGACTTCGTGCTCACCCCAACCCGCAACCTCGCAAAATCAATGACACCACATGTTCCGTTGCCCGGGACTGGTTATCAGGTCCCAATTCGGTCTGCCCAAGCACGGCGCAGACCTGTACTTCAAAGTCGGCATAGGTCTGGGTCGCGGCCCAAATGGTGAAGAACAAATGAACCGGGTCGACGGCCGCCATGCGACCCTCCCGCACCCACTGCGCGATGACTTCGGCCTTGGTTAACACCAGGTTACGCAAATCGGTGGCCAGCAAGGCCTTGGCCACTGGCGCGCCGTGCAGGAGTTCATTGGCAAACACGCGTGATGCATGCGGGCGCTGCAAAGACAAGGCCATCTTGGCCCGGATGTAGGTCTCAATCGCCGTTCTGGGGTCCGCTTCTGGGGTGATGACAAGTGTTGGCTCCAGCCAGTCTTGTAGGGTCTCGGCCAGCACTGTGCGGTAAAGCTCCTGCTTGGATCCAAAGTAGTAATGCAGGTTGGCCTTGGGCAGGCCTGCGGCTTCTGCAATGGCGGCCATGGTGGCGCCGCCAAAACCGGCGCCGGCGAACACGCGCTCGGCTGCGGCCAGAATCAGTGCCTCGTTCGCCTGGCGAATCTGGCCTTTGGCAGCCTCATCCGGCGCAGGGTTATCGGGCTGCATCAGCTGCCGCTCAGCAAGGCGCTGGGTGTGGTAGTCAGAATGCCGCGGCGTACTGCATCGCGGGCCGTCTGGTCACGGATGTCGATGGGGTTGAAGTCATCGGTCAGGATCGGTTGGCTGGCAAAGCGGTCGCCCACCACCATCGGATTGGCCAGCGCGTGCCGGATGCCAGCCTCAACCATGGGGGAGAGCGGGCCAGGGAAGTTGCCGGTGGAGGATGGCGTGAGAGCTTCGTCACTGGTGATCAGGACTACATTGCCTTCCTTGGCGGGCGCCTGGAACAACGGGTAGAGCAAGGCATGGGCGAAGACGGCGCGCGCAGTTGCAATGATCGAAGGCAGCGTGGCGTCAGTGGCAGTCAGCGAGCCGATCAGGTTGAAGGCAATCAGGCCGCCAGGGTTTAGCCGTGTCTTCAGGCTGCGCATGGCCTCCACACTGAGCAGATGGGCGGGCGTGGTGTCCCCGCTGAACACATCGAGCACGATCAGGTCGTAGTGGGTGCCGGGACGTCCCAGATAGGTGCGCGCATCTTCCAGGTGCACAGGCAACTCGGCGGGTAAGCCGAAATGTTTGCGGCAGAGTTCAAGCACCACCGGGTCGATGTCAATGGCTTCAGTCTGCAGGCCCTGCATGGCGTAACTTCGCGGCAGCACGCCGGAACCGAGGCCGATGACCAAGGCACTGCGGGTGCTGGGGCGCAGTTGTTGCGGCAAGTGCTGCATGAGTGCAAGGTATTCGTAGACCGGCATTTGCGTGGTGATGTCAATGCCGCCCTGGACCAGCCCGTCGATGGTCAGCTCCCGGATGCCGCGCTCACCAAAGCGGTAGTCGATGACCTTGACGTGGCCATAGAAGCTGTCTTTCTGGTCGATGATGGTTGCCACCGTGCCGTCGGCCAGGCGCGCCTCAACCGGGCGGGCCGGTGTCAGCATCAAGAGAAGCGGGGCAGCCATGGCAATCGCTGCAATGCCGGGTTTGCGCCCGATCAACAGGAAATACAGGGCACTCAAACCAAGCAGGGTGATGCCGGTGATGGAAACGGTTTTGCTCACGCCAAAATTGGCGAGCAGATAAAAACCGGTGAGTACCGACCCAATGAAACTGCCGGCGGTGGAAATGGCATACAACAAGCCGACCGTGCGGCCAAGGTTTTCCCAGGTGCGCGAGCCCAGCCGCACGGCCATCGGGGAAACCGCACCAAGCAGAAAAAGGGAAGGGCCAAACAGGAAGCTGGCACTCACAAACGCCCCCGTGCGCAGGCCAAGGGGGACGCACATGGCAAGGACTGGTTCGCGCAGCCATGGGGTCAGCAGCACGTAAAGGCCGGCCAGGCCGATCAGTGCATACAGCATGTGGGCAGACTGCTTGCGGTCGGCCAGCACGCCACCCACCCAGTAACCAGCCGCCAGCGCCAGCAGTGTGACGCTGATCAAGGACGTCCAGACAAACAGGCCAACACCAAAATAGGGCGCGATGATGCGTGCGCCTGTGATTTCAATGACCATGACCAAGGCGCCAGTCATGGCGACCGTCAGCAGCAAAAAATGGCCTAATTTTTTTTCTTCACGCATGCGGCATTGTCACGGTAGCGGTCATGACGCCCTGCCCATGGCCTGGGCAGGGCAACCGCTGGGGTGCGTTCAGCTTATTCCATTTCTAAATCATCCGTGTCGTTGTTGCTTCGCCTTGTCGTGCGTCTGCACTGCCTGCGGCTTCGCGCCTAGACACAAGTGATTTGGAGACGGAATTACTTGGAAGCCGCTTCCCACACCGCGTGTGAGTAGGCGGCTTTGCCCGGGTCTTTCTTGATCACCGGGGAACTGCCGGCAGCGAGCAGCACTTTCACGGTGCGCTCGAAAGCGGCGGGTTCCAGATAGCCAATTTTTGGCGTGCCGGCGTTGGTGATCAGCTTGGCCACGTTTTCCATCTGGCGCTTTTGTACCTTCTCGGTGGCGCTGCCCGACATGTCGGCAGCCACCACAATCTTGGCAGCAGCAGCCGGGTCTTTCACCGCGTCATTCCAGCCCTTGAAGGTGGCCTTGAGGAACTTGCCCATACGTGCCACAAAGGCCGGGTCTTTCAGCTTGGATTCCAGCACATACAGGCCGTCTTCCAGCGAGGCCACGCCCTCCTTTTCATAGAAGAAGGTGACCAGATCGCTCTCCTTGACACCCGCGTCAACCACTTGCCAGTACTCGTTGTAGATCATGGTCGAAATACAGGCGGCCTGGTTTTGCAGCAGTGGATCCACATTGAAGCCCTGCTTCAAAATCTTGATGTCGGAGTCGGTTTTGTAACCGAGTTTGGCCATCCAGTTCAGGAACGGGTACTCGTTGCCGCCGTACCAGACACCCAGGGTTTTGCCCTTGAAGTCTTTCGGGCTGGTGACACCGCTGGCTTTCTTGCAGGTCAGCATCAGGCCCGACTGGTTGAACACCTGTGCAATGTTGACCAGCGGTACACCGGCTTCACGCGCGGCCAGGGCGTCGGGCATCCAGTTCACGACCACGTCGGCACCGTTACCGGCAATCACCTGCACTGGGGAAATGTCGGGGCCGCCCGGCTTGATGGTCACGTCCAGACCGGCGTCCTTGTAATAACCCTTGCTTTGCGCCACGTAATAGCCGGCAAACTGCGCCTGCGGCAGCCACTTGAGCTGCACGGTGACCTTGTCGGCCGCGCTGGCGCTCATGCTGGCGGTGACGCCGCAGACAGCCAGCACGGCGGCCATCAGGCTGCTTGTGAACTTGGAAGAACGAATCATGGGAATAGCTCCTTTTTGGGTTGGGGGACAGGGGAAACGAACGGATCAATTGCCGCGCACCGACGGGTGCCAGAACGCGGCGCGGCGCTCAAACTGGACCAGCACCGCATAGGCGACCGATCCCGTGATCGCGGCCACCACAATGGCGCTCCACACCAGCGGCATGTTCATGCGCGAGGCCTCGGTCGAGATTCTGAAGCCTAGGCCGGCGGTGGGTGAGCCAAAAAACTCGGCCACGATGGCGCCAATCAGTGCCAGCGTGGCATTCACCTTGAGCGCGCCAAAGATGAACGGCAGTGCAGACGGCAGGCGCAGTGCGAGCAGGGTACGGGTGTAGCTGGCTGCATAGCTGTACATCAGCTCGCGCTCCAGCTTGCCAGATGCCTTGAGCCCGGCCAGGGTGGATACCAGCATCGGAAAAAACGTCATCAGCATCACCACGGCGGCTTTGGACTGCCACTCAAAACCAAACCACATCACGGCAATGGGCGCCACTGCCACCAGCGGGATGGTGCTGGTCAGTGATGCCAGTGGCAGCAGGCCGCGCTGCAAAAAGGGTTGCCTGTCAATTGCCACGGCCACCGCAAAACCCAGCCCCGAGCCCAAGGCCCAACCAATCAACACGGCTTTGAGCACGGTTTGCACAAAGTCGCCCCACAACACTGTGCTGTGGGTGCCAATGGATTGCACGATCAGGGCCGGCGGTGGTAACAGCACTTTTGGCACGTCAAAGGCCACTACCAGCAGTTGCCAGAAATAGACGATCCATAGCCCGAACAGAGCTGCGGTGGCCATGCCAACCAGGCGGCCTCCCTCCCGCGTGGCCATCATTCGAACCGACTGCACGGCCAATGCGCCGAGAACGAGGGTCGCCAGCCAGAACAGCACACTGGGAGTGGTGCCTTCCGGCAGCTGGCCCAAGGCGGCTGGCTGCAGCATCAGCACTGCCGCACCACCCATGCACACAAACACAAAGAGCAGGGTTTGACTCAGTTGCCGTGTCATGTCTGACCCCCGCGGCGGCGCAACACCAGTCGCTCCACGCTCGCCACTGCCATGGTCAAAGCCAGGCCCAGCAGCGCCGACATCACCAGAGCCGACCAGATCTGGATGGTGTTGCCGTAATAAGAGCCCGTGAGCAAGCGCGCACCAAGGCCGGCCACGGCACCTGTTGGCAATTCTGCCAC
>CAISLL010000110.1 GCA_903886165.1 uncultured beta proteobacterium
CATTGTCGATACACCACGCAAGCGGTTGGTAATAACAGGCGTCGAAGTGCAGACAGTCCACTCGCTCCAGCGCGCCCCAATAGCGGCCATAGGCGACGCGCACGGATTTCTCATGCTGATGTTTGACTCTAGCCCCGACGCAGCTTTCGTTAATTGCTATCAAGCTGCTAGCTATTGGCTGTTCATCGCGCTCGGCGGTGAACAGCAACCAGTCGTCGGGCATGTGCGCGGCCATCGCTGAAAAAAAAGACCGGTTCAGGTAGGGTGCGTTGCCGTGTTCAAGGTAGGTGCGCTCGTAACAACGGTAGAAAAAGTCCCAGTCAGTCGGGCTGATGTCACGGCCTTGGGACAGGCGAAAGGTCACGCCGGCGTCGCTCACCTTGCGGCGTTCCTGGCGGATTTTCTTGCGCTTGTCAGGGGCGAGGGATGCCAAAAAATCGTCAAAGTCAGCGTAGCCCGACGGACTGTTTTGCCAGTGAAACTGCACCGTGTGGCGTTGCATCATGCCCACCGACTGGCAGGCTTGCAGGTCGTCTGCGCTGGCAAACAGGCAGTGCAGGCCGGACAAGCCTTGTGACTCACACCATTCGATGAGACCTTGGGCCAACAACGCACGGTCCTGCGGCGTGTGTGCCAGCAACCTGGCCCCCGGCACTGGCGTGAAAGGCACCGCCACCACGGCCTTTGGAAAGTAGGCCACGCCATGCTGGGCGTAGGCATTGGCCCAGCCAAAGTCAAACACATATTCGCCGTGTGAATGGGTTTTAAGGTACAGCGCGCAGGCACCCACCAGTTGGCCACTGCGCTCCAGCAGCACAAAACGGGGCGTCCAACCGGTGCGCGGCGTGGCACAGCCGGTGCTGTGCAGTGCCGCCAGGTAGGCATGCTGCATGAAGGGAGTGGCATCCGCCTGCGCAAAAAGCAGCGCGTTCCACTGGTCGGCATCCACCTCACGCGGGGAATCCACGACCCGAATGACATAATCAGGTGCGTCGGGAGGCCTGTTGTTTCCCATGTAGTCTCACTCGTTTTTTATGACACTCAAAATCTGTGTGGCCCAACTCAACCTGGTGGTGGGTGACCTGGCCGGAAATGCGCAAAAAATTATCACCGCTGCGCAGGCCGCCTACCAGGACGGCGCCCGCCTGGTGCTGACGCCGGAGTTGTCAATTTGTGGCTACGCCGCGGAAGACTTGTTTTTGCGCTCGGCCTTCATTGGCGCCAGTGATGATGCCGTGAAAGTGGTGGCCGATGCACTGGCCGGGCTCAAAGACCTTAGCGTGGTGGTGGGGCACCCAACCGGGGGTGACCAGCGCACCCGCTCGGTGGCAGTGCAGAGTCGTTTCAACACGGCAAGTGTGCTGCGTGAGGGACGGGTGGTGGCGACCTATGCGAAACGCGAACTGCCGAACTACCAGGTGTTTGACGAGCGCCGTTATTTCACTCCGGGACAAGATGTGTGCGTCTTTGAGGCGGGGGAGGAGGGTGCGCGTGTCAGGGTCGGTTTGCTGATTTGTGAAGATGCATGGTTTGAAGCACCCGCGCGCGACACGGCATGCGCTGGTGCTGAACTGCTGGCAGTGATCAACGCCTCACCGTTTCATGTCGGCAAAGGCAATGAGCGTGAACAGATGATGCGTGAGCGGGTATTGGCGTACGGATTGCCGATTGTTTACGCGCATCTGGTGGGCGGGCAGGATGAAGTGGTGTTTGAAGGACATTCATTTGCCTTGAATGCCGATGGCAAGCTGGCGGGTCGCGCCCCGAGTTTTGTAGAAAATCGGCTTCTGGTCCTTGTCAATAAAGTGCGTGAAGCTATTCATTTGGAAGCGCTTATCGAGCCGGACCGCACACCGGATGCGGATCTGTGGGATGCGCTGGTGCTGGGCGTGCGTGACTACATCAACAAAAATGGTTTTCCGGGCGTGTTGCTCGGATTGTCCGGCGGCATTGACTCGGCGCTGGTGCTGGCGATTGCTGTGGACGCTTTAGGCAAGGATCGGGTGCGCACCGTGATGATGCCGTCGCCTTACACGGCTGACATCAGCTGGATTGACGCGCGTGAGATGGCGGCTCGAATGGGCGTGCGTTACGACGAACTGTCCATCGTGCCCGAGTTTGATGCGTTCAAGGCCACGCTTGCGGCTGAGTTCAGAGGCTTGGCGGAGGACACCACAGAGGAAAACATCCAGGCGCGGATTCGCGGTACCTTGCTGATGGCGCTGAGCAACAAGTTTGGCAGCATTGTGCTCACCACCGGCAACAAGTCAGAAATGGCCACCGGTTATTGCACGCTTTATGGCGACATGGCGGGTGGTTTTGCGGTCATCAAGGATTTGTTGAAAACAACTGTGTTTCGGCTGGCACGCTGGCGCAATGCCCATGATCCCTATGGCACCGGGCAGGCGCCGATTCCTGAACGCATCATCACCCGCCCGCCAAGTGCCGAGTTGCGACCGGACCAGACCGACCAGGACAGCCTGCCGCCTTATGAAGTGCTGGATGCGATTCTGGAGCGTTATATGGAAAACGATGAAAGCATCGAGCAGATCATCGCCGCCGGTTTTGCGCCTGCAGTGGTGGAGCGGGTCACCTGGCTGATCAAGGTCAACGAGTACAAACGGCGCCAGTCACCTGTAGGGATTCGTGTGACGCATCGCAGCTTTGGCAAGGATTGGCGTTATCCTATAACCAACAAGTTTCGAGCCTGAGCCTCCAATACGCTCTCGCGGCATCCCTCTTATTTTTGAACAAGGACTCCTATGAAACAAATTACCGCCATCGTCAAACCTTTCAAACTTGAGGAGGTGCGTGAGGCGCTTGCCGAATGTGGCGTGACCGGGTTGACGGTGACCGAAGTCAAGGGATTTGGTCGGCAAAAAGGCCACACCGAGCTTTACCGTGGCGCTGAATATGTGGTGGATTTTTTGCCCAAGGTCAAGATTGAGGTCGTGGTGAAAACCGAGGACGTAGACCGCTGCGTGGATGCGATCGTCAAGGCCGCACATACCGGGAAGATTGGTGATGGCAAGATATTTGTGACCGCGGTGGAACGTGTGGTTCGCATTCGAACCGGTGAACTCGACGAATCGGCGATTTGACTCGTGTGGCCGCCTTATTCGGTTTCCAAATCATTTGTGTCTAGCCGCGAAGCCGCGTGCGGTGCAGCCGCACGACAAGGCGAAGCAACAACGACACGGATGATTTGGAAATCGAATTACGGCTTTGACGGGTTGATGTCTACCAGTTGTGTGCCCGCGAAGGCGTCATGCCAGAACTGTTTACTCGGGTGAAAGCGGCTAAGTATTGCCCAAATGGCAACCCAGCCGACAAAAATTACCACGGTTTCACCACCTTTGAGGTCAAAACCCCAGGATAGAGCCAACGGCGGTAGCACCCATAGCCAACTCCACAGGTAGCGCGTGAGTGCACGCACTTGTGTCAGCGGTTGACCGTTGCGGTCCAGCACACGGATGTGCCAGGTTTTCATGGCCAGAGTCTGTCCTTTGGCCCAAAGCCAGACAAAATAAATACCAAACACCACAAAAAGAAACGCTTGCAGCGCATGGCGGTTGTCCATGGCGTTTCTGGTTTGGCTAAGTGAGCCAAACAGGTAGCCGGCGATGAACACCACGCCGAACAGCAGCATGCCTTCATACAGCCAGCAGGCCATGCGGCGCAACAGGCTGGGGGCAGTCAGATCATGACGCATGGGGGATTTGGCGCTAATTTGAACCATAAGCCATCCCGGATGCAGGGATTTTTGGGGCCTTAGGCGGTTCCGGCGGTTTGGGCAGCGTCAGCAAGGTGTTCTTGCTCAAGGTTGACTGTGGCAAGGGCAGGGGGATACCCGCCGCATTTTTCTGTACCGGCAATCGGTTGATCTTGTCAGACGCGACGGGCTGTGCTGCCAGCGCGGTTCTGGGTGGCTTGGCTTGCGAGGACAATGCCAGCGCCTGCCTTTCCTGGGTGCTGAGCGATTGGTATGCTTGCCATTGTTCACTTTTTTGTTCTGGTGCGACTTTTTTCGACTCCGCAAAATTCAATCTAGCCTGTTCCCGCTGTTTCGGGCTGAGTGTTGCCCATTGCGCCATGCGGGCATGCAGCTTTGCCCGGTCGGTCGGGCTCATTTGCGTGTAACTGGTACTGAGTGAAATCCACTTGCGTTTTTGTGGGTCACTCAGATTACCCCAGTAGCCCGCCAAAGGTTTGAGAGCATCTTTCTGAACAGCGGTCAGTGAATTCCAGTCAAGCGCCGAAAAGCCTGCAGGCAGCAGGGAGGCTACTGCACCGATTTGGGCCACGCCTGTTTTGGGTTGGCTTGCAGGCAATGCATTTTTTTGTGGTGCAGGGGCGCTTGTTGTCACCGGCGCAGACGTGGTCTGTCCATTGGACCCCTGGGCAAAGCCTGGCAGGGTTGGTGCTGTCAGGCTGACCAGAAGCAGCAGCAAAGTTATCGAGCTTTGTCTGGTTTGTCCTTCGTCCGGATATGAAGGCTTGGAAGATTTCAATGGCATCAAGCTAGGGTTCCTGGCGGTTGCTCATTTTCAGAAACTGGGCGAAGCCCGCGTCTACATATGCTGCTGGTGGAAGGTCGTCGGTCAAAAGGGCGGCGTCAATGTCAGCCAATTCACGCGCTCCCAGTTCGTCTTGAACCGCATTGATGACCAACAGGCCGGCTGCCAATACCAGCAACAAGCCGGCACTACCAAGCCTGTTCCACCAGGGAGAGTGGCCACCGGAGTGGCCTGCAGTAAGGGTTGCAGTATGTGCCTGCCGGAACACCGCTGCCGCGTCTTGCAGCACGATCTGCTGACGCTTTTCCAAAGCTCGAACGCGGGCAACACGAAGACGTTCGGTGATGTCGTGGGGCAGTTGTTCGGTGGATTGCGTCAAACGCGCCGTGATGCGTATTCCAAAGGTGTCAGCGTCATGTTCTGCGTGACACCTGGCTTGGTGGTTCATAACTTGATGCCTTTCAAATTCAAAGCTTTGGACAAAGCTTGCAAAGCACGAAAACAGTGTGTCTTCACGCTGCCTTCCGAGCAGCCCATGGTTGTTGCCGTTTCGGCGACGTCCATATCCTCCCAGTAACGCATCAGAAACGCTTCCCGTTGACGATGGGGCAACAACAACAATGCATCTTCTATCAGACGAAGGGTTTGCGCACGTTGGCTGTTTGTTTCGGGATTGTCAAACATTGCAGCTGGTTCTGCAGTGGAGAGGTTTTCCAGAATGTCAAAGCTGTCATCGTCGTCTGGCTGGAAGTCGCTGTAAGGAGAAAAAAGCGCATTCTTGACCTTTTGTCGTCTGAACCAGTCCATGGTCGTGTTGCCAAGGATACGCTGAAACAGCATAGGCAATTCGTCCGCCGGTTTATGGCCATAGTGCTCTGCCAATTTCATCATGCTGTCCTGAACGATGTCGAGGGCGGACTCATCGTTGCGAACGTGGTAGTTTGTGCGCTTGAAGGCGCGCTTCTCCACGCTTTTCAGAAAATCAGAGAGTTCAGCGAGCGTGGCCAAGAGTTGTCGTCAGAGAAAAATGAGAGCATTGAAAGAAGCTGTCGCTGGCGTTCTGAGTGGGGTCAGTTTTGGTTTTGCGCGCTGCATTATTGCACCAGGGCATGTCAGCGGCTGAATGCTTGCTGCGGACAATGCCATAATGTCGGCTGCTAATTAACGCAAACGGGTCAAGGTCCGGCGCAAAAATCAATGCGCTCATGGTTTTGGCCTTAAGTTTCAATGCAACATCAAAAGTGTTTGCAAAGAAGCACCCAAGGTTTTTCGTCAGAGAAATTCACAAAGGTTCATCATGGAAACATCAAAAGCCGAAGCTGCTTCGGTATCAAGTTCTTCAAGTTCTCAAAATTCTGCCAAAACCAGGCCTGCTGTAACTGGTCACGAGCACGACCTCAGGGGCGCAGAAATCCTGGTCAAGGCCTTGCAGGCTGAAGGTGTCAAATATGTCTGGGGTTACCCCGGTGGCGCGGTGCTGCACATTTATGACGCTTTTTTCAAGCAGGACACCATTCAACATGTGCTGGTACGGCATGAGCAGGCGGCTGTGCATGCGGCCGACGGATATGCCCGCGCCACTGGCGATGTCGGGGTGGCCCTTGTCACATCAGGCCCCGGCGTAACGAATGCCGTGACTGGCATTGCCACCGCCTACATGGACAGCATTCCGATGGTGATCGTGAGTGGCCAGGTGCCGACACACGCCATTGGCATGGATGCGTTCCAGGAATGCGACACGGTTGGCATCACGCGCCCCATTGTCAAGCACAATTTTCTGGTCAAGGATGCACGGGATCTGGCTGAAACGATGAAAAAGGCGTTCCACATCGCACGCAGCGGTCGACCGGGTCCGGTCGTTGTGGACATTCCTAAGGACGTTTCGTTCAAGAAAGTGCCTTATCACGGTTACCCGCAAACCGTTGAGATGCGGTCCTACAACCCGGTTCGCAAGGGGCATGGCGGGCAGATCCGCAAGGCCTTGCAGTTGTTGCTGGCTGCCAAGCGGCCTTATGTCTACACAGGCGGCGGAGTCTTGCTCAGCAATGCATCGAGCGAGTTGCGTCAGTTGGTCGACATGCTGGGTTACCCATGTACCAACACCCTGATGGGGCTCGGCGCTTACCCTGCCAGTGACCGAAAGTTTTTGGGCATGTTGGGAATGCACGGCACCGTAGAAGCCAACAACGCCATGCAAAATTGCGATGTGTTGCTGGCAGTGGGCGCGCGGTTTGATGACCGGGTGATTGGCAATCCCAAGCATTTCGCGCAAAACGAACGCAAGATCATCCACATTGACATTGATCCGTCGAGCATTTCCAAGCGCGTCAAGGTCGACATTCCGATTGTTGGCGATGTCAAGGACGTGCTGTCGGAAATGATTGCAATGATCAAGGAGGGCGCCGCCAAGCCCGATGCCGATGCACTGGGCGCATGGTGGGACACCATTGACGGCTGGCGCAAGCGCAACTGCATGAAATACGACCAAGGCAAGAACGACATCATCAAGCCGCAGTATGTTGTGGAAACACTTTGGAACATGACCAAGGATGCCGACACCTACATCACCTCGGATGTCGGTCAGCACCAGATGTGGGCGGCCCAGTACTATCGTTTTGATGAGCCCAGGCGCTGGATCAACTCTGGTGGTCTGGGTACGATGGGAGTGGGCATTCCTTACGCCATGGGGATCAAATTGGCCAAACCAGACAGTGAGGTGTATTGCGTGACGGGTGAGGGGTCGGTGCAGATGTGCATTCAGGAACTCTCGACCTGCCTGCAATACAACACGCCTATCAAGATCGTCGCGCTCAACAACCGTTACCTCGGTATGGTGCGCCAGTGGCAAGAGGTGGAATACGAAGGCCGCTACAGCCACAGCTACATGGACGCATTGCCCAATTTCGTGAAGCTGGCCGAGGCCTATGGCCACGTGGGTATGTTGATTGAGCGCGCTTCGGATGTCGAGCCTGCGCTGCACGAAGCACGCAAACTGAAAGATCGCACGGTGTTTATGGATTTCCGCACCGATCCCACTGAAAACGTGTTCCCGATGGTGCAGGCTGGCAAGGGCATCACCGAGATGCTGCTGAGTTCGGAGGATCTTTGAACATGAAACATATCATTGCAGTATTGCTTGAAAACGAAGCGGGCGCACTTTCGCGTGTGGTGGGCTTGTTCTCAGCGCGCGGTTACAACATCGAGTCCTTGACAGTCGCTCCAACGGAAGACCCGAGTCTGTCCCGAATGACCATTCAGACCACCGGTTCCGATGAGGTGATCGAACAAATCACCAAGCACTTGAACCGACTGATTGAAGTCGTGAAAGTGGTCGATTTGACTGAGGGTGCCTACACCGAGCGCGAACTCATGATGGTCAAGGTGCGGGCGGTGGGTAAGGAGCGCGAAGAAATGAAGCGTATGGCAGACATTTTCAGAGGCCGCATCATTGATGTGACCGAGAAAAGTTACACCATTGAATTGACCGGTGATCAAACCAAGAACGACGCGTTTCTGGACGCCATAGAGCGGGGTGCGATTCTGGAGACTGTGCGTACTGGTTCCAGTGGGATCGGGCGTGGCGAGAGAATTCTGCGCGTCTAGTCAGTTGGGGGCAGAGTTGAAGATCTGTCCCGCCTTAGTCAGTTGGGGACAGAGCTAAAGACCTGTCCCGCCTTAATCGGTTGGGGACAGAGCTAAAGATCTGTCCCGCAAAAATATTAGTTTCACTTTTTTACAACGGAGCGGTCGATGAAAGTTTTTTACGATAAAGATTGTGATCTGAGCCTTATCAAGGGCAAAACCGTGGCCATCATCGGTTATGGCAGCCAAGGCCATGCCCATGCACAGAACCTGAATGACAGTGGTGTCAAGGTTGTGGTTGGCTTGCGCAAGGGCGGCGCCTCCTGGGACAAGGTTGGCAAGGCAGGGCTCAATGTGATGGAAGTCAACGAGGCGGTAAAGGTCGCTGACGTGGTGATGATTTTGTTGCCTGACGAACAAATTGGTGACGTCTACGCGAACAATGTCGCACCGAATATCAAGCAGGGAGCCTCACTGGTGTTTGCACATGGTTTCAATGTGCATTACAACCAGGTCACGCCACGTGCCGATCTGGACGTTTGGATGGTCGCTCCCAAGGCCCCTGGCCACACGGTTCGCAATACCTATACCCAAGGCGGCGGTGTGCCGCACCTGATTGCCATTCACCAGGACAAGAGCGGAAAAGCACGCGACCTGGCCCTGTCATACGCCATGGCCAATGGTGGCGGCAAGGCTGGCATCATTGAGACCTCGTTCAAGGAAGAAACCGAAACCGATCTGTTTGGTGAGCAGGCCGTGTTGTGCGGTGGCGCCGTTGAATTGATCAAGATGGGCTTTGAAACCTTGGTTGAAGCCGGTTATGCCCCTGAAATGGCTTACTTTGAGTGCCTGCATGAACTGAAGTTGATTGTTGATCTGATTTATGAAGGCGGGATTGCCAACATGAATTACTCGATTTCGAACAATGCCGAATTCGGTGAGTATGTGACGGGGCCGGAAGTCATCAACGCCCAGAGCCGCGAAGCCATGCGAAGTGCATTGAAGCGTATTCAAAATGGTGACTATGCCAAGATGTTTATTCTGGAAGGGCGCACCAATTACCCAAGCATGACCGCACGTCGGCGCAACACCGCCGATCACAAGATTGAAGTTGTCGGTGCCCAATTGCGCGCGATGATGCCCTGGATTGCAAAAAACAAGCTCGTGGACCAGACCCGCAACTGATTGTTGCTTTGTCCTCGACAAAGGCCACTTCGGTGGCCTTTGTTATTATGACTACCCGCTCAGGCGAAACGAATGGAAATTGTGACCGCAGAAAACGACGATCATGGCACGGACGTGCTACCAAAAAAGCGCCGCAAGGGCATCTACATATTGCCCAACTTGTTCACCCTTGCTGCACTCTTCGGTGGTTTTTACGCCATCGTGATGGCCATCAATGGCCGGTTCGACCTGGCCGCCGTGGGCGTTTTTTGCGCCATGATTCTTGACAGTCTTGACGGTCGCGTCGCCCGCATGACCAATACGCAGAGCGCTTTTGGTGAGCAGATGGATTCGCTCTCAGACATGGTCTCTTTTGGTGCTGCTCCTGCCTTGATTGCTTACGTCTGGACGCTCAAGGGGCTGGGTCGGTGGGGTTGGATTGCAGCTTTTGTTTATTGCGCTTGTGTGGCGTTGCGCCTGGCGCGTTTCAATGTGAACACCGCTGTGGTTGACAAACGATACTTTCAAGGCCTGCCATCACCCGCTGCTGCGGCTCTGGTGGCTGGATTCATCTGGGTCGTGAATGATCTTGGACTGAATCCCAAGCAAATGGCCTGGCCCATGTTTGCGGTGGCGCTTTACTCGGGCCTGACCATGGTGACTAATCTACCTTTTTATAGTTTCAAAGATGTGCAAATGAAGCGCAGCGTGCCGTTTGCAGTGATTGTGCTGATTGCCATTGGCATTGCTGTGATCAACATAGATCCGCCGATTGTGATGTTTGGGCTGTTCGTACTTTACGGATCGAGCGGCTACGTCATCTATTTTTGGCGCAAGGCCAAGGGCATACCGACCAGCGTCATCAGTACATCGACAGATGAACCTGACGAGCGCGGTTTGCACAAGTGATGTCCTGTGTTATATTGATCCCATGCATTCTTTTTCACTACTGCTGAAACTAACGTCTTATGGGCGGAGTTGTTAGCGCGTGATTGCATCAACCCCAAAAGCCCGTAAGCACCCGCTACGGGCTTTTTTGTTGTCCATGCTCGCTTTATTCATTGGCAAATTCTCAGGAGAAATGACATGTCAGGCAAATTAGTGATTTTTGACACCACGTTGCGGGATGGCGAACAGTCGCCCGGTGCGTCCATGACCCGAGATGAAAAACTGCGGATTGCGCGGCAGTTGGAGCGCCTGAAAGTCGACGTCATTGAGGCCGGTTTTGCGGCCAGTTCTAACGGTGATTTTGAGGCCATCAAGGCCATCGCCAATGCCATCAAAGACTCAACGGTGTGCTCCTTGTCGCGTGCAAATGACCGTGACATCACGCTGGCAGCCGACGCGCTGCAAAATGCAAATCGGGCTCGGATTCACACTTTCATTGCGACGTCTCCAGTGCATATGGAAAAAAAGTTGCGCATGACGCCCGAGCAAGTGCTTGAGCAGGCGAAACAGGCGGTGCGGTTTGCACGCAACCGCGTGGCTGATGTCGAATTCAGTGCGGAAGATGCCTATCGCAGTGAGGAAGATTTTTTGTGTCGAGTGATCGAGGCAGTGATCAAGGAGGGTGCCAGCACGATCAACGTGCCAGACACGGTGGGCTACGCGATCCCCGAACTGTACGGCAACTTTATCAGACGCTTGCGTGAGCGTGTTCCCAATGCGGACAAGGCAGTCTGGTCGGTGCACTGCCACAACGATCTTGGGATGGCGGTGGCGAATTCCCTGGCAGGTGTCATGATTGGTGGTGCCCGCCAGGTGGAATGCACCATCAATGGTTTGGGTGAGCGTGCCGGTAACTGCAGTCTTGAAGAAGTGGTGATGGCGTTACGCACCCGACGCGACTATTTTGAACTCGATGTGGGTGTAGATACCACACAAATTTTGGCAGCGAGTCGCATGGTAAGTCAGACCACCGGTTTTGTCGTGCAGCCAAACAAGGCCATCGTCGGTGCAAACGCATTTGCCCATGCCTCCGGCATCCATCAGGACGGGATGATGAAGGCACGTGACACGTACGAGATCATGCGCGCGGAAGACGTGGGATGGTCCGCCAATAAGATCGTGTTGGGCAAGTTGAGTGGACGCAATGCCTTCAAGCAGCGTCTGCAGGAACTTGGCGTACAGATGGAAAGCGAGGCAGAAGTCAATTTGGCATTCGCCAAGTTCAAGGAGCTTGCCGACCGCAAGAGCGAGATTTTTGATGAGGATATTCTGGCCTTGGTGAGCGAAGAAAGCGTGGCGCAAAGCCATGAGCATTACGGTTTTGTGTCTCTCTCGCAGCGCAGTGAAACCGGGGAAATGCCGCAGGCCACCGTCGTGATGACCATTGGCGGCAAAGAGGTGACAGGCTGCTCCAGCGGCAACGGGCCAGTGGATGCTTCACTCAAGGCGATTGAGGTTCATGTTCAAAGCGGCGCCGAGATGGTGCTTTACTCGGTCACAGCAATCAGTGGTTCAACCGAAAGTCAGGGCGAGGTGACGGTGCGGCTGCAACACGGCGGCCGGGTGGTGAATGGTGTGGGGGCGGACCCGGACATTGTTGTTGCTTCAGTGAAGGCCTACATCAGTGCGCTAAACAAGCTGCAGAGTCAGGCTGAACGAGTGGCCGCGCAGGGCTAGACGCGCTGTAATGGTTTAAGAAAGTCTCGCAAGTACTTGCTACTGCGAGACTTTTTACGTTTAAACTAAACACTTGGAACAATTTTGGCAGGAGAAAAAGATGACAAATGCTCGACAGGGCTTTTTAAGAAAAGCATTACGCAGCGTGGTTTGTCTCCTCGTTGTGTGGAGTTGGCTGTCTTGGTCTCCGGTGGTGCAAGCGGCTTCAATCACCCATGCGAGCAAGTCAAAAAAAGTGGTTGTTGTCAATAAGTCAAAGAAGACGGCAGTTGCCAGCAAACGTCGAGTAAATAAAAAGTTCGCCGCTACAGGTCGTCAAGAGGCCACCAAATTGGTGGTCGCCGAGTCAAAGCCATCCTTTGGGGAGTTGGCTGGGTTGCATGGGTCGCAAGACGACTTGAATCTGAAGTCGAGCGTGGCACTGATCGTTGATCAGGATACCAGTGAGGTTTTGTTCAGCAAGAACGACCAGGCTGTTTTGCCCATTGCCTCCTTGACCAAGTTGATGACAGGGCTGATCATCAGTGAAGCCAACTTGCCCATGGATCAGGCAATCATGGTGACGCAAGAAGACGTTGATACAGAAAAAGGCAGCACTTCCAGATTGCGGGTCGGTACCGAGCTTAGTCGGGGAGAATTGCTGCATCTGGCATTGATGTCAAGTGAGAATCGCGCAGCCCACGCACTTGGCCGCACTTATCCGGGAGGAATGTCGGTGTTCGTCAGGCTGATGAACAGCAAGGCGCAAATGCTTGGCATGAAGGACACCCGTTACGTGGAGCCCACTGGGCTCTCCAGTCTCAATCAGTCGAGCGCACGTGATCTGGTCAAACTCGTCGACGTGGCGCACAGCCAACCCTTGCTCCGGGAGTTCTCTACGTCGACAGGCCATCAGGTGGCGATCGGTAATCGGGTGTTGCAGTTCAACAATACCAATCGGTTGGTGAAGAATCCAACCTGGGACATCGGATTGCAGAAGACCGG
>CAISLL010000111.1 GCA_903886165.1 uncultured beta proteobacterium
ACTGCGCCAAACACCACATCACGCTCCACGTTTTTCTCGCGTGAGATGGCGTCCACCAACATTAACATTTCGCGATTCATGCCTTGACTCTCCTGTTTCAATTCAAATCGGGTTCTGAAAGGTCCAACTGCGGCGTTTGGGCGCGGCCTTTGAAACTGACGATGGGCGCCAACCGCGCCTCCTTGAGTTCACTCAATACAAACCCAAGCGCCTGGAGTGGCGGCAAGGGTCGCTTCTTGCTAATCTTCTGACCCGGCTTGGTCACCACTTCGTCGCGCCAGACAACTTGCCACGAATACTCTGCAGACGCACCATCGGCTGCCACGTCCACACGCTCCAGCACGCCCCGAAATTTTTTCCGGTTGGCACTGACCTGCCCCGTCGCCGCTGCCCCGAGCGGCGCCTTCAATGTGACATCAATGACCTGACCGACAAAACGCTCAAAATCCTGGCTGTGCCGTAGCAGGCGATCAATGCCGGGCGACGACACCTCAAGGCGACGATACTCAATCTGATCCACCTCCAGCGCGAATTGCAGCTGCCGAGTGACTTTTTCGCAGTCTTCCACAGTGACAAACTGTTCCAGTTGAGGTTGCCCGACTGCAGCCGCAGACCAAGGCAAGTCAATTGTGATGCGCAGCAAACCACCGGCAGAACGGTCAATTTCCACCAGGTCATAGCCCAAACCAGTCACAATTTGTTCAACGATTTCCTTGAGCGCCACCAGTTTCCAAGCCTTTTATCCAAGCTGCCAAAAAACAATCGACCAAAAAAAACGGGCCGAAGTAACTCGCCCGTTTGGTCGTGAAGCCTTGCATTGTAGCCGAAAAAGTGTCAAAAGCCTTGATTTGTAAGGTTTTATGGGGCTGCACTTGGTGAGTTCGGATGTATCAATGCGTCAGCGCTGTCACAGTGCCAAAGCAGGTCGCGCAGTTGCTCCTGCCTTTCCAGCGCGAACATCAACTGCGATATTTGAATTCTCCACGATCTAGCCGAGATTGCTCCCTTGACCCACACGGTGACGGTCAAAAAAACGGCGTCGTGGTGAGGTCTGGTCAAGTCAACGCTGCGCTCTCATCCCGCGCCAGCAAATCGTACCCTGAACAGGTTTCATGCTGCGCGCCGGCCAACAAGCTGTCGAACATCAAAGTCAGGCCCTGTTGAGTGCTCACCACAACGCGTACCATGCACAGCCAAAGCCGGGCTTGACCCAAAACTGGACGACAAAGATCAACAGGCGGCGCGTGCGACAATTCTGCATCAATTGTCACCGTGCCTGACGTGGCCTCTGTGCCAATTCCGCGGTGATTCGACAGACGTACCAAGACAAAAGAGGTTGCTATGGGTTTCCTGACAGGTAAAAAGTTTCTGATCACCGGTGTGTTGTCCAACCGCTCCATAGCGTATGGCATTGCAAAAGCCTGCCATGAGCAAGGGGCAGAGCTGGCCTTCAGCTATGTGGGAGAGCGCTTCAAGGAGCGTATCACCGAGTTTGCCGCCGACTTCAATTCAAGCCTGATTTTTGACTGTGACGTGGGCGACGATGCCCAAATAGACAAGCTGTTCACCGACCTTTCGGCACACTGGCCGAGCTTTGACGGTTTTGTGCACAGCATCGGTTTTGCACCGCGCGAAGCCATTGCCGGCAATTTTCTGGACGGCTTGACGCGTGAAAACTTCCGCATTGCACATGACATCAGTGCCTACAGCTTTCCTGCGATGGCGAAGGCGGCCCTGCCCTACCTGAGCAACACCGCCTCGCTGTTGACCCTGACCTACCTGGGCGGTGTGCGCGTGGTGCCGAGCTACAACACCATGGGTCTGGCCAAGGCGTCGCTTGAGTCCTCGGTGCGTTATCTCGCGGATGCGGTGGGAACCAAGGGCATTCGGGTGAATGGCTTGAGCGCCGGGGCCATCAAAACCCTGGCGGCCAGCGGTATCAAGGATTTTGGCAAGTTGCTAAGCATTTCAGCCGCCGCTTCGCCGCTCAAACGGAATGTGACGATTCATGAGGTGGGTAACGTTGCCGCGTTCCTGCTCAGCGACCTGGCCTCCGGCATGACCGGCCAGATATCTTATGTGGACTGCGGCGTGAGCCAGACGGCGGTGGCCGTGGTTGACTCATCTTCACTATGAAATGATAACCTAGATGTTTTATAATAAGGGCTATTAGCTATATTAAATATAGCATATCAACTGACAACACAGTCCGCAAAATAACGCACCTGCCCGTCTGCCCCTGTCTCTTCAACCAGGCCGTGGATGTCAGTCTCAAATCCGGGGCACTGCCTGTTGAATTCGCGTGAAAACTTCAGGTAATCCACGATTTTCTTGTTGAACACCTCGCCCGGGATCAACAGCGGAATGCCGGGTGGGTAAGGGGTGACCAGCCCCACAGTCACGCGGCCCTCCAGGTGGTCAATTTCAACCCTTTCGGTCTTGCGCAGGGCAATGTGCGAATAGGCATCGCTGGGCTTCATGGCAGGGGTCAGATCACTCAAATACATGTCGGTGGTCAGGCGCGCGATGTCGTATTTGGCATAAAGCTGGTGAATGTGCTGGCACAAGTCCGCCAAGCCCATGTTTTCGTATTTTGGGTACTTCTGACAAAACTCCGGCAGGATGCGCCACATGGGCTGGTTCTTGGCGTAATCGTCCTTGAACTGCTGCAAGGCAGTCAGCATGCTGTTCCAGCGGCCCTTGGTGATGCCAATGGTGAACATGATGAAGAAACTGTAAAGCCCGGTTTTTTCCACCACCACACCGTGCTCGGCCAAAAACTTGGTCACGATGCTGGCCGGGATGCCGGTCTTGGCAAATTTGCCATTCAGGTCCATGCCGGGTGTCACCACTGTGGACTTGATCGGGTCCAGCATGTTGAACCCGGTGGCCATCTTGCCGAAACCGTGCCAGTTCACGCCCGCCTTGTTGGTGCGGGACTCGCCTTTGATGATCCAGTCGTCGGCCCGGCCAATGCCTTCGTCAACAAGTTTGTCCGGCCCCCAGACCTTGAACCACCAGTCGTCACCGTATTCGTCGTCGATCTTGCGCATGGCGCGCCGGAAATCAAGCGCTTCGGCGATGCTTTCCTCCACCAGTGCGGTACCACCCGGGGGCTCCATCATGGCAGCCGCCACGTCGCAACTGGCGATGATGCTGTACTGCGGGCTGGTGCTGGTGTGCATCAAGTACGCCTCGTTGAACAAATGTTTGTCCAACTTGACCGTTTGCGAGTCCTGCACCAGCACGTGGCTGGCCTGGCTGATGCCGGCGAGCAATTTATGAATGGACTGCGTGGCATAGACCATGGCATGCTTGGGACGCACGCGGTTCTTACCCATGGCGTGATACGAGCCATAAAACGGATGAAACGCCGCATGCGGTAACCAGGCTTCGTCAAAATGAATGTTTTCCACGAAGCCATCGAGCAGGCCCTTGACGGTCTCCGTGTTGTACAGCACGCCGTCGTAAGTAGACTGTGTTAGCGTCAATATGCGCGGCTTGATCTTGCCGACATCCACGCCTTTCAGATGCTCCCGAATCAAAGGGTTGGCCAATAT
>CAISLL010000112.1 GCA_903886165.1 uncultured beta proteobacterium
AATGCCAAGTGCACTCAGGCGGCTGGCCAGCGCCTGGCGCAAACCCAGGTCGCCGGCAGGTTCACCGTAGTGCAGGGACAGGGCTTTGAGTTCTGCGCCCGAACAAAAGCGGCGCACGGCAGTGGACATGAAATTTGTCTCCAGCCAGTCCGACGGAAACGCCCCCATGCCGGGCTGGGGCTGGCCACCCCGGTCATGGAACATGCCGCGAATCAGCGCGGCCGCATCTACCGGCACATGTGGGCTGACCACCGGCAACTCAAGGTTCGTCGAGGTTTGTTTGGTTACTATATTATTAGTAGCTGCATACGAAATATCGATAGGGGCCACAAACTGATTTCTTATAAAAAACCCGCGATTTCGGTGGGCTTCCACCAAACCCCGCGCCAACAAGCGGTCATATGCCGCCACCACCGTGCTAGGGCTCACGCCCTGCTGCTGGGCACACTGGCGCACCGACGGCAGGCGCGTGCCCGGCGCCAGCAAGCGGCTGCGAATGCGCTCAGCAAAACGCTCGGCGAGTTGTTCCGCCAAAGACTGTGACGCAGCCTTGACTAACATGTGCAGCCCTGCCCTGGCGCGGCGATGCAGCCCATGGAGCCAGGGTCACAAGAAAATTTCAGCAAGGTGTTCATGTCTCGGCCTCCATCACCAACCTGTGTCGTCAGCACCCACCACACAGATCGCTTGAATGTTTTAAAAACTGTACTGCCAGTGTATTGTTTTTTTGGCTAAAGTAGGTACCATGAACTTTCCCCCTGCCACCTCATGAGCGCCGCCGAACTCACGGCCTTGCTGCTGCTGTGCACCGCTGTGAGTTTCACGCCCGGGCCCAACACCACCTTGTCGACGGCACTGGCGGCCAACTTTGGCCTGCGCAGAGCGATGCGTTTTGTGCTGGCGGTGCCGGTAGGTTGGGGCCTGCTGCTGAGCCTGTGCGCCAGCGGCGTGGGTGCCTTGGTGGTGAGTGTGCCGCCGCTGCGCTTTGGGGTAAAGGCCTGCGGCATGGCCTACCTGCTCTGGCTGGCCTGGAAACTCTGGCACGCCCACAAGCTGGCACAGGCCGACGCATCACAGCTCAATGTCACTTTCTGGCAAGGCGTGATGCTGCAGTTTTTGAACATCAAGGCCTGGATGCTGGCACTCACCGTGGTAGCAGGCTGGCTGGCCGGGCGTGCCGACATCGCCCAGCGTTTTGCCATTGTGTTGCCGCTGCTGCTGGCCTTTGCGCTAGCCAGCAACCTGAGCTACGCGCTGGTGGGCACGCTGTTGCGCCAATGGCTGACAGACACCGCGCACGGCGGGCGCCGGTTGCGCTGGTTCAACCGGGGCATGGCGCTGGTGCTGGTGGTGACCGCGGCCTGGATGGCAACAATTTAGATAAAAATTACATCTAGACCTTATTAATAAAGCGTTAGAAGCTATGAATAATGAACCGTTGCACATGAAGACCCTGGGCCTGATTGGCGGCATGAGCTGGGAATCCACCGTGCCTTATTACCAGCAAATCAACCAGACCATCAAAGCCCATTTGGGCGGGCTGCATTCGGCCAGACTGATTTTGTACAGCGTGGATTTTGCCCAAGTGGAGCAACTGCAAGCCACCGGTCAATGGACTGCCGCAGGTGAGTTGCTGGCCGACGTGGCGAGAAAGCTGGAAGGGGCAGGCGCCGACGCGCTGGTGCTGTGCACCAACACCATGCACAAGGTGGCGGATGCCATCACGGCCGCCGTCCATATTCCGCTGCTGCACATTGCCGACCCCACTGCGCTGGCGATCCACCACGCCGGCCTCAAGAAGGTGGGTTTGCTCGGCACCCGTTTCACCATGGAACAGGACTTTTACCGCAGCCGCCTGGAGCAAAAACACGGCCTGACGGTGCTGACACCCCCGCAAGCTGACCGCGACCTGGTGCACCAGATCATTTACGAGGAACTGTGCCTGGGCCAAGTGCGCGATGCCTCGCGCCAGGCCTACTTGCGCGTCATCTCTGATCTGCAGGCCCAAGGCGCCGAGGCGATCATTCTGGGTTGCACAGAAATCTCCTTGCTGGTGCAGGCACACGATTGCGCCTTGCCACTGTTTGACACCACCGCCCTGCACGCGCGCAGCGCCGCACTGTGGGCTCTGGCATGAGGCCTGCGCCATGAAGAAGGCCATGAACGCCATGCCACACGAAACACTGGGCATGTGGCTCGGCGTGCTGGGTGTGGCGATTTTTGCCGTCACCCTGCCGATGACGCGGCTGGCCACCGGCACGGCCGAGTCACCGCAACTCTCGCCGTGGTTTGTCACCTTCGGGCGGGCGGCGCTGGCCGGTGGCTTGTCGCTGGTGTTTTTGCTGGTCACACGTTCGCGTCTGCCGACGGCGGCACAGCGCAAGCCGCTGGGCATGGCGCTGCTGGGCAATGCCATTGGTTACCCGCTGCTGCTGGGATTTGCGCTGCGCCACGTGACCTCGGGCCACGCCGCCGTGGTCACAGCCCTGTTGCCGCTGGCCACCGCAGCAATTGCGGCCTGGGTGCTGCACCAACGCGCCCGCCTCGGTTTTTGGCTATGTGCGGTGCTCGGCAGCACGCTGGTGGTGATTTTTTCGCTCTGGCGCGCCTACGGCCAGGGCCATGGTTTTGGCTTTGAATGGGCCGACTTGTTGCTGCTGGGTGCGGTGCTGACAGCGTCCATAGGATATGTATACGGCGCACAAGTGACCCACGCGCTGGGTGCCGAGCGTGTCATTTGCTGGGTCTGCGTGATGGCCTTGCCGATCACCCTGCCCGGCGCCCTGCTGACCTGGCCCGCCCACAGCGTCAACACGACTGCATGGCTCGGGCTGGTTTATGTGGGTGTATTTTCCATGTGGGCCGGTTTTTTTGCCTGGTACCGTGGCATGGCCATGGGCGGTGCACTGCGTGTCAGCCAGACACAGCTGCTGCAACCCTTCCTGAGCATCTTGGCGGCGGTGCCGATTTTGGGCGAACCGCTGGAATGGGTGACACTTGGGTTTGCGCTGGCTGTCATGGCCACGGTTTTTTTGGGCAAACGTTTGAATACGCCGCCCCCTGTTTTTCCCAGAATATCAAAGGAATCCGCATGAACACCCCCACGCCCCCCTGGCACATGGCGCGCCGCGCCGCCCGCATGAACCCTTCTGTGATCCGCGAAATCCTCAAGGTCACAGAACGGCCCGGCATCATCAGTTTTGCCGGTGGCCTGCCCTCCAGCAAGACATTTCCGGTGGCCGAATTTGATGCCGCCTGCGCC
Organism: uncultured beta proteobacterium; assembly: GCA_903886165.1. Lineage (GTDB taxonomy): Bacteria > Pseudomonadota > Gammaproteobacteria > Burkholderiales > Burkholderiaceae_C > Rhodoferax. The sequence goes on from CAISLL010000112.1 coordinate 3,263, forward strand.
AAGGTCCTGAAAGACGACCCCTCGGGCGCCCTGCAATACGCCGCCTCTGAGGGCTACGGCCCACTGCGCGAGATGGTGACCGAGATGTTGCCCTGGAACGTTGACCCAAGCCAGGTGTTGATCACCACCGGTTCCCAGCAGGGTCTGGACCTGGTGGCCAAGGTGCTGATCGATGCTGACAGCAAGATTCTGGTGGAGTCACCGACTTACCTTGGCGCAGTGATGGCTTTCATCCCGATGGAGCCGGAGGTGGTGAGTGTGGTCAGCGACGACCACGGTGTGGTCATCACTGATCTGGCGGACAAAGCACAAGATGCGCGCTTTTTGTATGTGCTGCCCAATTTCCAGAACCCCACCGGCCGCACCATGAGTGAGAACCGCCGTGCCGCCCTCAGCGCGCTGGCGACCGAGCACGGGCTGCCGCTGATTGAAGACAACCCTTATGGCGACCTCTGGTTTGACACCCCACCACCCGCCCCACTGACCGCGCGCAACCCGGACGGCTGCATTTATTTGGGCTCGTTCTCCAAGGTTTTGGCACCGGGCCTGCGCCTGGGTTTTGTGGTGGCTCCCAAAGCCGTTTACCCCAAGCTGTTGCAAGCCAAACAGGCCGCCGACCTGCACAGCCCCGGTTTTAACCAGCGCATGGTGGCCGAGGTCATGAAAGACGGCTTTCTGGACCGCCATGTTCCGACCATTCGCGCCCTCTACAAATCACAGCGCGACGCCATGCTGGCTGCGCTGGCGCAACACTTTCCCGACGCGCAAAACCAGCCCGACCAGTCACTGACCTGGAACACGCCGGCCGGCGGCATGTTTTTGTGGGCGCGTCTCCCTGCTGGCATGAAGGCGGTAGATTTGTTGCCATACGCGGTCGACAAGGGTGTGGCCTTTGTGCCCGGCGCGCCGTTTTACGCCGACCATGGTGATGAGCGCACCCTGCGCCTGAGCTTTGTGACCCCCAGCGTGGAGGAAATTCACCGGGGCGTGGCGGCACTGGCCGTGGGCATGAAAACCTACGCGGCCACCCTGAAGTAAGCCAATTAACGCCTCATGAAAAGCCGCCCCTTCAAACAAGTCGATGTGTTCACGGACACGCCCTACCTGGGCAACCCGCTGGCGGTGGTGCTGGACGGGTCTGACCTGTCCACCGAGGACATGCAGCACTTTGCCCATTGGACCAACCTGGCAGAAACCACGTTTTTGCTACCCCCCAGCCCCGAGGCCGCAGCGGCAGGCGCCGACTACCAGGTGCGGATTTTCACCACGGCCCATGAAATGCCGTTTGCCGGCCACCCCACCCTGGGCAGCTGCCATGCGTGGCTCGAAGCCGGGGGCAAGCCGAAGCACCCTGAGTTCATCCTGCAGCAGTGCCAGGTCGGGCTGGTGCGCAT
>CAISLL010000113.1 GCA_903886165.1 uncultured beta proteobacterium
CCGGCCCGGGCAGCCGCATCGGCGACCGCGTTGACCTGCACACCGCCCTTGATGTCCATCTCCTTCTTTGCAGCATCGGTCAAGTCACTCACCATCAGGCCCAAGGTCTGCGCTGCTATCGAGTCGCCGGACTTTGCAGGTTTTTCGGCCGCCTTCTTGAGAGGTTTTTCTGCTTCAATTTCAGCAATGACCACATTCAGTGTCTTGGTGCTACCACGCCTGAAGACCGTCAGCGTGCTCTTGGTACCCGGCTTGGTATTGCCCACCATACGTGGCAAATCACTGGACTTATCCACCGGGTGGCCATCAAACTGGATGATGATGTCACCAGCCTCCACACCGGCCTTGTCCGCAGGCGCGCCAGTTTCTACACCTCGCACAAGCGCACCGCGCGGCTTACCCAAGCCGATGGACTCAGCCACCTCTTTGCTGACCTGGTCGATTTGCACGCCGATGCGCCCGCGCGTCACCCGGCCTGTGGCACGCAGTTGCTCACTCACTCGGACCGCTTCGTCCATCGGAATGGAAAAAGAAATCCCCATGGAGCCACCGGAACGCGAATAAATCTGGCTGTTGATGCCAACCACTTCACCACGCATGTTGATGAGTGGTCCACCAGAATTGCCCGGGTTGATGGCCACATCAGTCTGAATGAAAGGAAGGTAGTCACCGGTGTCACGTTGCTTGGCACTCACTATGCCCGCCGTCACGCTGTTCTCAAGACCAAACGGCGAGCCAATCGCCATGACCCATTCGCCCACCTTAAGGCGATTGACATCGCCCACCTTGACGGCTGGCAAACCAGCCGCCTCGATCTTGACGACAGCCACATCGCTGCGCTTGTCGGCACCGATGATCTTGGCCTTGAACTCACGCTTGTCGGTCAGTGTGACCAGCACTTCATCCGCACCCTCCACTACATGGGCGTTGGTCATGATCATGCCGTCAGTCGTCAATATAAAACCCGAGCCGACGCCACGGGGTTTTTCATCTCCTGGTGACTGGCCATGACCAGGTGGCGGTGACTGATGCGGCCCCCCTGGCGCCCCCGGGATATTGGGAATGGGCAGCCCAAAGCGCTTGAAAAACTCCAGCATGTTCTGGTCAATGCCACTGCCCTCACTCTGGCGCGCACTGACTTTCTCAATGGTCCTGATGTTCACCACCGATGGCCCCACCTGCTCCACCAGGTCCGTGAAATCCGGCAGCGCGCGAACTTGTGCACTTGCATTGCCCATTGGCAGAACCAAAGCGGTCAACGCAGTCACCAGTACACCGCCAATCACACCAGAACGCAGACTTTTCCATCTCAATCTCATCATTTTTGATCCTTAAAAAACAAAAATATCGGTCACTTGATTTTCCGCTCAAGACTCTGGGCAAACCTCTGCAAGGTCAGTTGCGGGACCTCTCCCACCACTGTCAGCCACCAATCGCCGATCCGCCGGGTTTGCACTTGGGTTGCCCCAATTGCAAAGTCATCATGGTGTTGCAGTTTCATGTGGCGCGTGGCGTCAAAGGCTTCTATGAACAAAGACACCGTGGCAAGACCATCTGAAAAAACCCACTGAAACGCGCCATCCTCGACACCCGCACTGGATTCAAGACGTTTGTGACAGCTTATGGACTTAAAACCTGGCACATCGGCTTTGAGGTGCCAGCCCTGTTGATCCGCACTGGTACTGACAAGTTCCGGTTTCTTGATCAAATACCCATCGGTTTTGTCCATCATGGCACTCAGCTTGGCCCAACTCAATGGCTGGGCCATTTGCAGATCTGAAAAAGCCGCCTGCTCCAGCACAGTCTGCCTTGCATCCAGGGTCTGCAGCTTGATCACCATACCAGTGGTCTGTTCGGTCCAGACCCGATAGCCAAATCGCCAACCATCCCGTGGCACCAGTTGAACCACGTCAGCACCCATCCCGGCAACCCGGTCTTGCCCGATGGAAACCAACTGGTAATGCTGCCCAATGGAACTGTCAGCGCGCTTCAACAAATTGGGAAACAAGCCAAGCGAAGTGCGCTTTTCGGCAATCGCTACCCGGCTTTCCGGTAAATAGGTCATGACCTGGTCATTGCGCCGGAAAATCGAACGTCGTACCCCAGTCAACGCTTCCACGCGTTCAATCTGCTGTGAACCTTCACAAACATGCCAGATGCGGGCTGATGACATATGGTTGCCCGCAGTCAATACAAAGGTACCCACATAAGCGCCCTGACTAGCCACCTCTTGCAAGCGCAACAACCACTGTTCAACACTCGACTGTGCGGTCCCTGCGCGCGATCCGGAAACGACAGAGGGCATGGTCGGCTGCCCCTGGGCCGCCCCCATGAGCGCCAGCAACATCCAGCAGATGACCAGAAGCTTCAACGCCCGGCCTCGGCAAAACTTGCGTTGCGCAAGAACCCCGCTGGCACTTGCAAGGCCGATATCCCTCCAAATTGGCGATGTGCGTCCAATAGCGCGTCAAGCTGGGGGTCGCGAATCATGACTTGAGC
>CAISLL010000114.1 GCA_903886165.1 uncultured beta proteobacterium
AGACTTCGCCGGGACAGTTTTGTGGGGCACTGACCGAGCTGATGCTGGGTCAAGTGCAGTTGTTCATCGAATCCTCGAGTCACGCGTTGGTGCAGACCTGCAAGACCTGGGCTGGGGCTACCTGGTTTGGTATACCGGTGCAATGCCAGCAAACAGTGCGAGTTGACGGGACTCGGGTTGCGCCCGACATGTTGGCGCTGCACAGTGGGCAGGGTGACTTTCAGCTGACCACACCAGATGATTTTGGTTTTTTGGGTGTGGTGATCCAGACAGACTGGTTACGCCAGTACGCTGCGCTTGAACACACCGAGTTGCCTGAGAAGTTGTTGGCGCAACGAGTTCTGCAATTCCCTGACGACCGCTTGGACGCTTTCAGGCAATGGCTGTCTCATTTGCTGCTGAACCAGTCAACGCAGCTGGGACAGCTTGCGCCAGAGGCACGGCAACATCTGCTTGACGATGTGATGCGCGGTTTGTTGCAGTTGCTGACCGAGGGCAAACATGGGCCCCGTGAAAACGTGTCTGCCCAACATGCAAGGCGCACGCTGCGACGTACCCGTGATTATCTGCAGGCCCATAGCGACCGCTCTGTGACGGTACACGAACTGTGCGAGCAGCTCGGCTCCAGCCCGCGGGCGTTGCAGGATTGCTTTCGCAAGTACCTGGGGCTGTCGCCCAAGACCTATTTGAAAGCACGCAAACTCAACGAGGCGCACCGCGAGCTGCGCCGGTTCGACTCACCTTGCGAGAGTGTGAGTGATGTGGCAGTGCGGTACGGGTTTTGGCATCTGAGCCAATTTGCCGCTGACTACCGTTGGCTGTTTGGCGAGCTACCGTCAGAGACCTTGCGCAATCGCGGCCAATAGATTTCATGTAGGCCAAATCACGCCGATTTTTGCTAACGCTGGTCGGTCGAGTCTTCTCACAATGGATTCCCGGCGCTGATGCGTGTGTGCGTCAGCCCGTTGTCAACCCAAATTGAGCAAGATGGACGCCAAGGAAATTGTGACCAAGGAAAGAATCATCCAGGAATTTGTTCCTGGCAAGCAGGTCACGCTTGCGCATTCCATAGCCAACCCGACGGCTGAATTGTGCAAAAAAATTGGTGTACCGGGAGCTGAGGCGATTGGCATCATGACCCTGACGCCGGGTGAGACCGCCATGATTGCCGGTGATATTGCCACCAAGGCAGCAAATGTCGAGATCGGTTTTCTGGATCGCTTCAGCGGCGCACTTGTCATCTGTGGCTCAGTGGCTTCGGTGGACGAGGCCTTGCTGCAGGTCATCAACACCCTGCGCAGGCAAATGAACTACTCAACCTGCGAGATTTCCCGCACATGAGTCAGGCTGTCAAATTGGGGCGTTTCATGCTGATCGGCCAAATTGGCGCGGGCAAGACCACGCTGTTCAATTGCCTTTTCAACAAGGACGAGGTGGCGCGCAAAACGCAGGTGATGGAGTTTGAAGGCGACAGCGGCATCGACACCCCGGGCGAGTACTTCAGCCATCCCCGCATGTACCACGCCTTGATCACGATGGCGGCCGATGTGGAGCGCCTCGTCTATGTGCATCCCGCAGACGTGTTTGACTGCCGTCTTCCGTATGGTTTGTTGGAGGTCTACGCAGGCAAAACCATTGATGCGGTCGTTACCAAGATGGATTTGCCAGGTGTTGATCTGGCGCGCGTGACGCAGATGTTGCGTGATGCGGGCATTTCAGGCCAGATCTTTTCGGTGTCTAGCACCGACACCCTGTCGATTGAACGTGTGCGTCGTCACCTGCTGCACCTTGAGCAGGGTGTCACGGAGGAACTATGAGCAAAAAACAGTTGATTGTTGCCGCTGATGTGCAGGCAGTCGCCAAGACCGGTGTGAAGGTCATTCATCTGCACAGCCAGAATGCCATCGTGACCGCCGAGGCACGCAGCCTGGCCAAGGAGCTTGGCGTTGAACTGAAACTTGGCGAGAGCGCACCGCCAGCCAGTCCAGTGCCCAACATTGATCCGGCGCACGTGGAAACGGTGCGCCGGGTCATTGAGGCGCAGACGCATGGTCCTGCAGACGAGGCAGTCATGAATGAGGTTCTGCGCCGTGTGGCGCAGGCGTGCGCTGAGCCAGTTGCCTTGCAGGACACGATGCAGATTCGCAAGATCACCTCTTTGTGCCCGAGCCCGCAAACCAGTCCCAGCAGTGTCAACATGAGCCAGTTGGAACTGTCCTCGCTTGACACCACCACTGCAAGCCCTTGTGCATCAGGGTTCATGGGTTGGTCAAAAAACGAATTCCCGTTTAACCGAACCAGTGATGAGCTCAATCTTGTGCTTGAAGGCGAGCTGCAGTTTCATGTTGGCCAGACTGTCATCAGCGCCAAACCGGGCGACGTGATGTGGGTTCCCAAGGGGGCGCAGGGAAAGATCGGTACGCCGACTTCCGTGCGCTATTTCTACCTGAGCTACCCGGCGTGACGCGGTGAACCTGATCCAATCCTGTGAAGAATGGGCCAGCGCGCATCCGGCCCGCGTGGTGTTTCCGGACGCCCTGGATCAGCGCGCCATCGAGGCCGCCTGCAGTCTGAACCGCCGTGGCTGGGCCAGACCGACCCTGCTGGCCAACCCGATGGAGCTGCGCGACCATTGCCTGGTGAACGGCATTGGTTATGCCGGGCTGCGGGTGATTGACCCATTGAATTCACCCAAGGTGGAGGTGTACGCGGCCAGTTTGCGTGAGCGCCGCCCCGAGATGAGTGATGAGGACGCCCGCAGCAAGTTGACAGATCCCTTGTGGTACTCCGCCATGATGCTGGTCTGCGGCGACACCGACTATTGCATTGCGGGTAATCAGTCGTCCACTGCTTCGGTGTTGCGTGCCGCGCTGCGGGTGATTGGCCTGTCTGAAGGCAACAAGACCCTGTCGTCCATGTTTTTCATGCTGCCGCCGGATCGTTCCCATGTGTTCGGGTTTGCCGATTGCGGCGTGGTGCCCAAACCAACGGTGGAGCAACTGGCCGACATTGCCATCAGCACGGCAGGCACGTTTGCCAATGTCACCGGCGAACAGCCGCGTGTGGCGATGCTCTCGTTTTCGACGCTGGGTAGTGCGCAGCATGCGTCTGCCGAGTTGGTGGCGCAGGCCACAGCGCTGGCAAAGAGCCGACGCCCCGACTTGTTGATTGACGGGGAGCTGCAATTTGACGCCGCCTTTGTGCCAGCCGTGGCTGCCCGTAAAGCGCCCGACAGCCCGGTGGCGGGCAAGGCCAATGTGTTCATTTTTCCCTCGCTCTCAGAGGGCAACATTGCCTACAAGATTGCCGAGCGACTTGGCGGTTATACGGCCCTGGGTCCGATGATCCAGGGCTTGCGCCTGCCAATGCACGATCTCTCACGCGGTTGCAGCGCGACCGACATATTGCAGGTAAGTCTGCTGGCCATGAAGATGTGCCCCCGGCTGGATAGCCCGAAGACCCAACTGACACCCTCCACT